>DATCXE010000745.1:0-9161 GCA_036565985.1 Bradyrhizobium sp. | reverse complement strand
CTACTCCGCCCGCCCCGTCCCGTCATTCAGCCAGCACGCCACTTGATGCTGTGTCCCGGCATCCGCCAGCGCCGGCCGTTCCACCTTGCAGCGGTCCATCACATAGCGGCAGCGGGTGTGGAAGGCGCAGCCGGACGGCGGGTTGATCGGGCTCGGGACGTCGCCGTCGATCATTGGCGCCAGCTTCTTTGCCTTGGGGTCGGCGATCGGAACCGAGGCCAGCAACGCCTGCGTATAGGGATGGCGCGGGTTGGCGAACAGTTCGGTCTTGTCGGCGATCTCGACGATCCGTCCGAGATACATCACCGCGACGCGGTGGCTGATATGGGCAACGACCGCGAGATCATGGGCAATGAACAGGTAGGAGAAATCGTTCTTGCGCTGCAGGTCGATCAGCAGGTTGATCACCTGTGCCTGGATCGAGACGTCGAGCGCCGACACCGGTTCGTCGCACACGATCAGGCTCGGCCCGAGCGACAGCGCACGCGCGATGCAGATGCGCTGCCGCTGTCCGCCGGAAAATTGATGCGGATAGTTTTTCATCTGGTCGGCCCGGAGGCCGACCTGCGCGAACAGTTCGGCGACCCGCTCCTGTTGCGCCCGGCCGGTCGCAAGGCCGTGCACCGTGAGTGGCTCGCCCACGATATCGCCCGCTGTCATGCGCGGGTTCAGCGAGGCGAACGGGTCCTGGAACACGATCTGCATCGAACGGCGATGCGGCCGCATCTCGGCCTTGCTCAGCCCGACGATATCGGTGCCGTTCAATTTGATGGCGCCGCTGGACGGCTCGACCAGCCGTAGCACGCTGCGTGCAACCGTCGATTTTCCGCAGCCGGATTCGCCGACCAGCCCGAGCGTTTCACCCTTGCCGACCGAGAAGCTGACGCCGTCGACCGCGTGCACGGTGCCGACGCGACGTCGCAGCACGCCGCCGCGCACGGCGTAATGCTTGACGAGATCGTTGACCTCGAGCAGGGGGCGTCGATCGGTCATGGTGCGACCACCGTTTCCGACGCGCGCCAGCATGCTGCCGAATGCTTGCCGGCAAATTCCTGCAGCGGCGGATACTCGGCGCGGCAGCGATCGATGGCGAGACTGCAGCGCGGCGCAAAGGCGCAGCCGGGCGGCAGGTTTGTCAGCGACGGCACCATGCCGGGAATCTCGGTCAGCCGCGCGTCGGTCTTGGCGCCAAACGAAATCACCGCCGGCATCGAGGCCATCAGACCTCTCGTGTAGGGATGCATGGGCCTGTCGAACAGATCCTCGACGGTGGCCTCCTCGACCTTCTTGCCGGCGTACATTACGATGACGCGCTGCGCGGTCTGGGCCACGACGCCGAGATCGTGCGTGATCAGGATCAGCCCGGTTCCGAGCGTCTTCTGCAGGTCGACGATCAGCGCCAGGATCTGCGCCTGGATGGTCACGTCGAGCGCGGTGGTCGGTTCGTCCGCGATCAGCAGCGTCGGCCGGCACGCCAGTGCCATCGCGATCATGGCGCGCTGCCGCATGCCGCCGGAAAGCTGGTGCGGATATTCCTGCGCCCGACGTTCCGGCTCCGGGATGCGGACAAGACGCAGCATCTCGACCGCCTTGGTCCACGCCTGCTTTGACGTCACGTCCTGGTGCAAACGAACCACCTCGGTAATCTGGTCGCCAATTCGCATGACCGGATTGAGCGAGGTCATCGGCTCCTGGAATATCATCGAGATACGGTTTCCCCGGATCTTGCGCATCTCGGCCTCATCGAGACCGAGCAGATCCGTCCCTTCCAGCGATACGGAGCCGCCGACGACACGGCCGGGCGGATCCGGCACCAGCCGCATCACCGACAGCGCGGTCACGCTCTTGCCGCAGCCGGACTCGCCGACAATCGCCAGCGTCTCACCGCGACGCACCGTGAAGGATACGTCGTCGACCGCGCGAAACAGGCCCGAATTGGTGAAGAACACCGTTTGCAGGTTCTTCACGTCGAGAACCGTCTCTTCCGTCCGTATCTCGGTCATCAGCCGCGCTGCCTCGGATCGAGGATGTCGCGGAGCGCGTCGCCGAACAGATTGGTGCCGAACACCGCAAGGCTGATTGCGACACCCGGGAAGATCACGAGCCACGGCGCCGTGCGGACATATTCCGCCGCCGATTCCGACAGCATCCGTCCCCAGGAAGGATAGGGCTCCGGGATGCCGAGGCCGAGAAACGACAGCGATGCTTCGGTGAGAATGGTGGAGCCTAACTGCGCGGTGGCCAGCACGATCAGCGGCGCCAGCGTGTTGGGCAGAACGTGGCGGAAAGCAATGCGGAATTCGCTCATGCCGATCGACTTGGCGGCTTCGACGAACGGCTGCTCGCGCAGCGCCAGCGTATTGGCGCGGATCACCCGGGCAACCGTCGGGATCAGCGGAATGGCAATCGCGATGATCACGTTGGGCAGCGAGGGACCCAGCGCCGCCGTCATCACCAGCGCCAGCACCAAAAGCGGCAGGGCCTGCAGAATGTCTGTGATGCGCTGGAACACCAGGTCGACCCAACCGGACAGATAGCCGGACGCAAGGCCCACGAGCACGCCGATCGACGACCCCAGCACCGTCGCGCCGATCCCGACGGCCAGCGAAATCCGCGCACCGTGGATGATCCGGCTCCAGACATCGCGGCCGAACGAATCCGTTCCCATCCAGTGCTGCAGGCTAGGTGAAGCCAATCGGTGCGCCGAATCGACGCTGAGCGGATCGTAGCGGCAGATCAAATCGGCCGATATCGCCATCCAGACGAACAGCACCATGATGATGAGGCCGAACGTGCCGAGCAAATAGCGCTGCGCCAGGAACGCCAGCCGGCGCCAGCCGTGCTTGGAATGCGCGCCGGCCCGTCGCAACTCGGTATCGAAGTTGATCGTGGTCAAACGGCTGGCTCCTAGTCCGTATAGCGAATGCGCGGATCGATCGCGGCGTAAAGCATGTCGACGGTGAAGTTCGCGACCACCACGACCACGGCGATCAGCATCACGAGGTTCTGGACGATCGGATAGTCGCGCCAGCGCAGCGCCTCGACCAGGAAGCGGGCGACGCCGGGAATGTTGAACACGGTCTCGGTGACGATCAGCCCGCCGATCAGGAAGGCCGCCTCGATGCCGATCACGGTAATGACCGGAAGGATGGCGTTCTTCAGCGCATGGCGATAATTGACGGAGGATTCGGAGGCGCCCTTGGCCCGCGCGGTGCGGATGTAATCCTGCCGCAGGATTTCGAGCATCGAGGAGCGCGTGATGCGCATCGTCAGCGCCGCGCTGCGGAAGCCGACCGCCATCGCGGGCACCGCATAGATCGCAAACGCCTCGGTCCAGGTCTTCGGATTGGGGTTGTAGATCGGCATGGTTCCGAACAGGGAAACCGACGCCATCAGGATCAACAGCCCGAGCCAGAACGACGGCAGCGAAAGCCCGCTCAGGCTGACGACGCGCAGCGTATAATCCAGCCGCGAGCCCTGATGGACGGCGCTGATGACGCCCAGGGGAATGCCGATCGAGGCGGAGAACAGCAATGCGAGGGCCGCGAGCCGGGCGGTGATCGGAATCCGCGGCAGGATCTCCTGCAGCGCCGGCTTTTCCGACACGTAGGAATAGCCGAGATCGCCGTGCAGCAGCCCGCCGATCCAGTTCAGGTACTGCTGGTAGATCGGCAGATTGAGGCCCAGTTCCTTTTCGAGGTTGGCCTTGTCGGTGGGATCGACGAAGCCCGCGGCGTCGAACAGGATGTCGACAATGTTGCCGGGAACGACCCGCAGCAGCACGAATATGATGATCGAGATCCCGACCAGGGTCACGAGCATCAATACGAGGCGTCGCACGATGTAAGCAAACACCTTGTGCTCTCCCTGGCCGGCCGCTAGGACCCAGTTCTGATTGAATCAGAACTGGGCCGCCGCATTGTGTTTGGACGCGTTTTCTTCACGCAAACCGGTGTCCACTTTGCTTGAAAACGCCATGGTTGCGGCTGGACTTACTTGTCCATCCAGACGTCCTCGTAACGATAGCCGTTATAGGAGCTGTTCACCATCACGGTAACGCCCTTGACGTAGGGCTGCCAGCAGGTCCCGGTCCGGCCATGGAAGATGATCGGGCGCGCCACGTCTTCCTGCAGCTTCTTGTCGATCTCCCAGACCAGCTTCTTGCGCTTGGCGACGTCGGTCTCGACGGACTGCTGGTCGAACAGCTTCTCGATTTCCTTGTTGCAGTAGTTGGTGTAGTTGCGCTCCGATCCGCAGGCATAGTTTTCGTAGAACGACTGGTCGGGGTCGTCGACGGCATTGCCGGTGAGGTTGAGGCCGAGCGAGTAGTCCTTGCGGGCGACTTTCGGGAACCATTGCGCGGTATCGACGACGTCGAGTTCGCCGTCGATGTAGATGCTCTTGAGCTGATCGATCAGGATCACGGCCGGATCGCGGTAGATCGGAATGTTGCGCGTCGAGATCTTGACGGCGAGGCGCTTGTCCGGGCCGTAGCCTGCCTTCTGCATCAGCTTGCGCGCTTCTTCCCGGTTGGCGTTGATATCGGGGCCGTAGCCGGGAATCGACTCCAGCATTTCCTTTGGCATCGCCCACAGGCCGCCCGGCGCCGGGAGCATGGTGCCGCCGATATCCGCCTGCCCTTCGAACATGATCGAGATGAAGGCCTTGCGATCGAGCGCCAGCGCGAGCGCGCGGCGAAGGTCGGCATTGTCGAACGGCGGGGAGGACGAGTTGACGATGATGTTGGTCGAGACGTTGATCGGTTCGACCACGCAAACCGCGTTGGGTGCCTGCGACTTGACCTCTTTCAGCAGCGGGATCGACACCTCCGTCGGGAAGGTCATGTCGAACTTGCCCGACACGAATCCGAGAATGGCCGTCGAACGGTTCGTGATGATGGTGAACTCGATGCCGTCGAGGTGCGGCAGGCCCTTCTTGAAGTAGTCGGGATTCCTGGTGAGCTTGATCGATTCGTTGGCCTTGAATTCGACGAACTTGAACGGGCCGGTGCCGATCGGCTTGGTGCGCATTTCGGCCGGCGAGACGTGGCAGGGATAAACCGGGGTGTAACCGGATGCGAGCAGCGAAATCAGGGCCGGCTGCGGCCGCTTCAGTTCGAACGACGCCTCGAAATCGCCGTTGACGGTCACGTCGTTGACCTGATCGTACCAGGACTTGCGCGGGTTCTGGCGGAACTTCTGCTGCGACTTGCCCATGAGCATGTCGAAGGTGCATTTGACGTCGGCGGACGTGAACGGCTTGCCATCATGCCATTTGACGCCCTGCTTCAGCTTGAAGGTCAGCTTCTTGCCGTCGCCGCTCCAGGCCCAGCTCTCGGCGAGATCAGGCACGATCGAATCCACGCTGTTCTGCGGAACGTCCTGCTTGAACATGACGAGGTTGTTGAAGACCGGCATGAAGGGGACATTGACCGAATAGGTCGCACCTTCATGGATCGAGGCGCTGCCCGGGCTGTCCCGGTGATACATCCTCAGGATTCCGCCCTGCTTCGGCTCCGCCGCCGATGCACCTTCGTAAGCCGGCAGCAACAACAACACTGCAACGGCAAGCGCTTGCACGCTCCGCATGGTCCCCTCCACATTCATTCGGTCTCGAACTGGCCGATTGCGCCGGACGATAGCATGACGACGCGCCCCCGCAACCGGACAAGCCGATGCGGGAATTGGCAATTCGGACTATTAGAAATCCGCGTGGCGGAACTCGTGGCGGTTCTCGCGCGATGTGAAAGAAATCCGCAACCCCGTTGCAGCGCGGTCGCTGTGCCGCGATCGCGCGAACATCCCGCGCGATGATGATGCACTGCACCACTATCCCCGGCCGGATCTATAATGTCGCACCGGGTCATGCACCTCACACGATCCGCGAGGTCTTGTTGCCCCAGTAGCGGTCGCGCAGCAGCCGCTTGTAGAGCTTTCCGGTCGGCAGGCGCGGCAATTCCGCCTCGAAATCGATCGAGCGCGGCACCTTCTGGCGCGACAGCGACTGGTTGCAGAAGGCGATCAGTTCGTCGGCCAGATCCTGATCCGGCGAGACCCCCGGCATCGGCTGCACCACCGCCTTCACTTCCTCGCCGAGATCCGGGTTGGGCACGCCGAACACCGCGGCATCGGCGATCTTGGGATGGGTGATCAGGAGGTTCTCGCATTCCTGCGGATAGATGTTGACCCCGCCGGAAATGATCATGAACGTCGCCCGGTCGGTCAGATAGAGATAGCCGTCGTCGTCGACATAACCGACGTCGCCGACCGTGCTCATGCTGCCGTCGGCCGAGCGGGCCTCCTGCGTCTTGCCCGGATCGTTGAAATATTCGAACGGCGTGGCGGTCTTGAACCACACGGTGCCTGCCGTGCCGACCGGGCAGGCGTGCAAGTTCTCGTCGAGGATATGCAGGTCGCCGAGCAGCACCTTGCCGACGGTGCCGCGATGGGCCAGCCATTGCTCGCTGTCGCAGGCGGTGAAGCCGAGCCCTTCGGTGGCGCCGTAATATTCATGGATGATCGGTCCCCACCATTTGATCATGTCGTCCTTCACGGCGGCAGGGCAGGGCGCGGCGGCGTGGATCGCGATCTCGAGCGAGGAAAGGTCGTACCGCTTGCGCACGTCCTCGGGCAGCTTCAGCATGCGCGAGAACATCGTCGGCACCAGTTGCGTGTGCGTGATGCCCCACTTTTCCACGAGTTGGAGATAGCGCTCGGGATCGAAGCTCTCCATGATGATGACGGTGCCGCCGTTGCGGATCGTCAGGTTGACGGCCGCCTGCGGTGCCGAATGATAGAGCGGCGCGGGCGACAGGTAGACCATGCCTTCGCGGTAGTGCCAGAGCTTTTGCAGGAAATCGAACAAAGGCAATTGTTCCCCTGGCGGCACGTCCTGCAGCGGGCGTACGATGCCCTTCGGCCGGCCGGTGGTGCCTGACGAGTAGAGCATCGCGGTGCCGTTGCTTTCGTCGGCGATCGGGGTCGTCGGCAGGCCCGATGTCGCCTGCTGCAGTCCGACGATGCGGTCGCTTTCGCCGTCACCGTCGGCGATGATGCAGAGCTCGACCTTGGGGCATTCCTTCAGCGCCTCGCGCGCGACGTCGAGCTTTGCTTTCGAGGTGACGAGGATGCGCGACTGGCTGTTGGTGAGGATGTAGGCGAGTTCGGCCGCTGTCAGATAGGAGTTTACGCAGGTGAAATAGAGCCCGCTGCGTTCCCCGGCGCCGCACGCTTCGAGGTAGCGGCTGTTGTTCTCCATGAAGATCGAATAGTGGTCGAGGCGCTTCAGGCCGCGGTTGCGAAACAGGTGCGCCAGCTGGTTGGAGCGGGCGTCCAGTTCGCGGTAGGTCACCGCTTCGCCTGATGACGCCATGATGAAGGCGGGTTGAAGCGGACGAAGATTGACATGCTTGCCGGTATACATATTGGCTTCGATCTCCCTACGCGGTCATATCCAGAATCTCGCGTACCTGTGCAGGTCCCTCGATCTTGCGCGGGTTGCGCGGCACCCATGGCGTCGCCATCGCCTGCTGCGCGATGCGATCGAAATGCTCGGGACCGACCTTGACCTCGCGCAGGCTGCGCGGCATGCCGAGACCACGAATGAAATCGTCGAGCACGTCGCCCGCATCCTCGTTCGGGCGCCCCATCGCGGCTGCGACGAGCGCCTGTCGCTCCGCGTTGACGGACTTGTTCCAGCGCATCACCGACGGCAGCATCACGCAGGACGTATGGCCATGCGGCACGCCGAATTCGGCGCCGAGCACGTAGCCGATGCCGTGGCTTGCTCCCATCGGCACGCCGGAAGCCAGCGGTCCGGTCGAAAGCCACGTGCCGATCTGGCAATCCATCCTGGCGTCCAGGTCACCGGCGTCGGCCTTTACCCTCGGCAATGCCCGCGCCAGCATTGCAAGCCCCTTCAGCGCCTGGGCGTCGCCGTAGGGGTGTGCCTCTCGGGAGCAGATGCCCTCGACGCAATGATCGACGGCACGAATGCCCGTCGACAGCCAAAGCCATTCCGGCGTATGCGCGCCGAGCCAGGGATCGAGGATCGTCGCGCGCGGCATCAGCAGCGGATGCCGCAGCGCTTCCTTGACCTTGGTCTTCTCGTTGGTGACGCCGGCCGTGGCGGAGAATTCGCCGCCGGCGATCGTGGTCGGCGCGCTGATCTGGCGGACGACGGGTGGTTTGAGCTGCGGCAAGGCGCCGCGCCCGGCCCTGATCCGGTCGATGTCGTCGGGCTCACGAATGTCGTTGGCGAGGCAGAGCTGCACCGCCTTGGCGCCGTCGGTGATGGAGCCGCCGCCGACGGTGACGATGAGGTCGGCTCCCGCAGTGCGGGCCTGTTCGCTGGCGGCGATGACCGCGGTGCGCGGTGTGTGCGGCGGCATCGCATCGAACGTGCCGACGCACCGCTGCCCCATGGCGCGGCGAATGTTTGCGATCACGTCGGTTTCGCGGTTGAGCGTGCCGCTGACCATCAGAAACGCGCGTTTCGCGCCCAGCCGGTTCAACTGCTCGACGATCGCCTCGGATGCCGGTCGCCCGAACACGACCTCGTCCATGGCGCCGAATACGACACGCCCAGTATGCACGCTTGTCCTCCCCGGACATTTTTGGCCCTTGTTACGAGCCTTGGCGCCAAGGTTAGCGGAGGAAATCCGCGACGTCATGCATGAAGATGATGCTGTCGGTCCGCATAGCCCCCGTAGGATGGGTGGAGCGAAGCGATACCCATCGCGATCCGCACCGGCGTTGATGGGTATCGCTTCGCTCCACCCATCCGACGACGGCGGTCTGCGGCGTCACGTTTTCGTCATCAGCCGGCGGTTAGCTGAGCGTTCGTTCGTTGCGTCTCGCTACCGTCGCAGTGCGAAAAGGCACGAGATTTGCGTGGCGGAGAGCGTTGCCTGCGCGAATGCATAGCGATTGTGCTTGATCCCTGCGGCTTCTTGACGAGACTGGGAACCGATCACATCTGTGGCCTCCGCCAAAGTTCCACGGCGGCTTTCATCCATCGGGGATGTCGAGACGGGAGATGGGGTTTGACCGCAACTGAGCAATTGAAACGTCCGGCGTTGCCGGCGGGGGTCGACGTGCGCTCACCTCATGGTCTGAAATGGCTGACTCCGCTGCTCGCGCTGGCGCTGGCTTCCTGCGGCG
>DATCXE010000738.1:0-7382 GCA_036565985.1 Bradyrhizobium sp. | reverse complement strand
GAACTGAAGATTGCGAACGAAGCGAGCGTTCCGTTTTCGAAGCTGGTGCTGACCACCGACTCGTCGCCGCTGCGGCTGAACGTGCCCGGCGCCGACCTTGCCGGCGTGCATACGTTCCGCGACAGCCGTGACGTCGATCTGTTGCTGACGCTGGCCGCGCAGAAGAAGCGTGTGGTGGTGGTCGGCGGCGGACTGCTCGGCCTCGAAGCGGCCTACGGCCTCGCCAAGGCCGGCGCGCCGGTGACGCTGGTTCACCTGATGGACCGCCTGATGGAGCGTCAGCTCGATGCGCCTGCGGCCGAACTCCTGAAATCCCTCGTCGAGCGCAAGGGCATCGAGATCCTGCTCAACGCCAACACCGCGCGCATCCACGGCGAGACGCGCGTCGAGGGCGTCGAACTGGTGGATGGCCGCCGCATCGCGGCCGACGCCGTGATCTTCGCCGCCGGCATCCGGCCGAACATTGCGCTGGCGAAAGACGCCGGCATTGCCGTCAACCGCGGCATCGTGGTCGACGACCACCTGCAAACCGGCGCTTCCGATGTGTTTGCGATCGGCGAATGCGCCGAGCACCGCGGCATCTGTTACGGCCTGGTCGAGCCGGCCTACGAGCAGGCGCGGGTGCTGGCGCGGCATCTCGCGGGCCGCGAGGCCTTCTATGCCGGCAGCGTCGTCGCGACCAACCTGAAAGTGTCGGGCGTCAGCGTGTTCTCGGCCGGCGATTTCATGGGCGGCGACGGCAGCGAGAACATCGTTCTCTCGGACATCAACCGCGGCACCTACAAGAAGCTCGTGGTCGCGGATGGGCGGCTGACCGGCGCGGTCCTGATCGGCGATGTCGGCGACGCGCTCTGGTACCTCGAATTGATCCGCACACGAGCGCCGACGCAGAGAATTCGCGCCGACATGATGTTTGGCCGATCGCTTGCGGCGCGTTCAGAGGCGGCATGATCAGGCTGGCTGCATGACTGTTGTTGACCCAGATCTACGCACCACGCGTACAACTTGTGCCTATTGCGGCGTCGGCTGCGGTGTGCTGGCAACGCCCGACGGGCGGGGCGGGGCGGCAATTTCAGGCGATCCCGAGCATCCCGCCAATTTCGGCCGGTTGTGCTCGAAGGGCTCGGCGCTCGGCGAGACGCTCGGGCTGGCCAACCGGCTGCTCTATCCGATGATCCGCTGCGGCAAGGGGACGATGGAGCGGGTCGCCTGGAGCGACGCGCTGGACCATGTCGCGCACCGGTTCCAGCACATCGTCGCGCGCGACGGGCCAGGCGCGGTCGCCTTCTATCTTTCCGGCCAGTTGCTGACCGAGGACTACTACGTCGCCAACAAGCTGATGAAGGGTTTTATCGGCAGCGCCAATGTCGACACCAATTCGCGACTGTGCATGGCCTCATCGGTCGCCGGCCACCGCCGCGCGTTCGGCGCCGATACGGTTCCCGGATGCTATGAGGATCTCGACGAGGCTGATCTCCTCGTGCTGGTCGGCTCCAATGCGGCCTGGTGCCATCCGGTGCTGTACCAGCGCATGCTCGCCAACAAGCTTGAGCGTGGTGCGCGCATCGTCGTGATCGATCCGCGCCGGACCGATACCGTCGGCGATGACGATCTGTTTCTGGGATTGAAGCCGGGCACGGACACGGCGCTGTTCAGCGGCCTGCTGGTGCACCTCGCGGATAACGGCGCGCTCGACCGCGATTACATCGAACGCTACACGTCGGGCTTCGACGACGCGATCGCGCGTGCGCGAGGTATGGCAGGTAGCGTGGGCGCGACGGCACTCGCGACCGGGCTGTCCGAGCAGGATGTCGCGGCGTTCTTCCACTTGTTCGCCAGGACGCCACGCGTCGTCACGATGTATTCGCAAGGGGTGAACCAGTCGGCGCAAGGTACCGACAAGGTCAACGCCATCGTCAATTGCCACCTGGCGACGGGCCGGATCGGCAAGGTCGGCGCATCGCCGTTCTCGCTGACCGGGCAGCCCAATGCGATGGGCGGGCGCGAGGTCGGCGGGCTCGCCAACCAGCTCGCCGCGCACATGGGATTCACGCCGCCGGATATCGATCGTGTGCGCCGGTTCTGGAAGGCGCCGCGCATCGCCACCCATGAGGGGCTGAAGGCGGTACAGATGTTCGATGCCATCGCGCGCGGCGAGATCAAGGCGCTGTGGGTGATGGGCACGAACCCGGCGGTGTCGCTGCCAAACGCCGACGGTGTTCGCGAGGCGCTGAAGAAACTCGAACTGTTCGTCGTTTCCGAGAACGTGATCTCCAACGACACGGTCGACGCAGGCACGCACGTGCTGCTGCCGGCGCAGGCCTGGGGTGAGAAGTCCGGGACGGTCACCAACTCGGAGCGGCGGATCTCGCGGCAGCGCGCGTTCCTGGAGGTGCCGGGTGAGGCAAGGCCCGATTGGTGGGTCATGGGGGAGGTGGCGAAACGGCTCGGCTTTGGTGCGGCATTCAGCTTCGCTTCGGCGGCGGATATCTTTCGCGAGCACGCCGCACTCTCGGCTTTCGAGAACAATGGTAGCCGCGATTTCGACATCGGTGGGCTCGCATCCGTCTCAGATGACGATTTCGATGCGATGCCGCCGGTGCAATGGCCGATCCGGCACGGTGCGGATCCGCAAGCGCGCTTCTTCGCTGACGGCGGATTCTTTGCCAACGATTTCAAAGCCCGCTTCATCGCGCCTGAAATCCCGGCATTGCGCACTGAGACCACGGCCGCGCGGCCGTTGCGGCTGAACACCGGCCGCATCCGCGACCAGTGGCACACCATGACGCGCACGGGCGAGAGCCCGCGGCTCGGCCAGCATCTGCCGGAGCCCTTTGTCGAGGTTCATCCGGATGATGCCCTGAAGTTCGGCGTCGCCGACGGCGATTTTGCGCGCGTGACCACCGATTACGGGCAGTGCACGCTTCGCGTCATCGTCAGCGAACGCCAGCAGCGCGGCATGCTGTTCGCGCCGATTCACTGGAGCGAGGCCAACGCGACGGGCGCCCGTGTCGGTTCGCTGGTGGCGCCTCACACCGATCCGTTCTCCGGCCAGCCCGAGAACAAGGCGACGCCGGCATCGATTACGCCTTACGAATATGTGTTCCGGGGCTTTGCGCTGTCGCGCCAGCCGCTCGGACTGCCCGCGCATGCGTGGTCGGTGCGCGTTGCCGTCAAGGGCGGTCACGGCTACCTGTTCGCCGGCAATGCCGATCTGGCAGGCTGGCAGTCCTGGTTCAAATCCTTCGCGCGTGACGACGTCGCCGAATATGTTGATTTCGGTGGCGGGGTCTATCGCGCCGCATCCTTTAGCGGCGACCGTATCGAAACCTGTTTCTTCGTTGGTCCGGCGCAGGACGCGGGCGACTGGAATGTCGTCAAGGACCTGTTCGCTGCGGATACGCTCGGCAACGACCAGCGCCGCATGCTGCTGTCGGGCAAGTCGGCCGATGGCCTCGCCAATGCCGGTCCCATCGTCTGCGCCTGTTTCGGCGTCGGCCGCAACACGATCTGCGAGAGCATCGCCGCGGGCGCGCGTTCCGCCGCAGACATCGGCGCGAAGCTGAAGGCGGGCACCAATTGCGGTTCCTGCATTCCGGAGCTGAAGCGGCTGATTGCGCAGACCGATGCGGATGGTCCCGAGCAGCGGAAGCTGGCGGCGGCGAACTAACGCTGTGACTACATCGTCATTGCGAGGAGCGCAGCGACGAAGCAATCCATTCTTTCTTTGCTCGGCGACATGGATTGCTTCGCTTCGCTCGCAATGACGGCTTCAGGTGGCGTCTCTTCTCCCTCGCTCCGCTCTTGCGGGGAGAGGGTCGGGGTGAGGGGCTCTCTCCACGAGTCGAATGCGCGGAGGCAGCCCCTCACCCCAACCCTCTCCCCGTGAAGGACGGGGAGAGGGAGCGCAACCAATCACCCCTTCCGGTTCTTCGCGTTCACCGCGATTGCAGCCGCCGCGGTGCGGTTCTCGACGCCGAGCTTCGAATAGATCTGCTCCAGATGCTTGTCGACGGTGCGCGGGGAGAGGCCCAGAATCTGCGCGATGTCGCGGTTGGTCTTGCCCTTGGACAGCCACGACAGCACCTCTCCCTCGCGTGCCGTCAGCCCGAGTTCGCTGGAGAATTCCGCCGGCGTCTCCGAGGTGAAATCCTTGGCCAGCCGCAGCAGGAATTCGTTCGCACCCAGTTTTCCCATGTACTGCAGCCGAAGCTGCTCGTTGCCGGGAAGGGCGGCCGTGACTGCGGCCTTGGATCCGGCCTTGCCCTGACGGGCCTGATCGAGCCATTGCGGAATCGGCTCCGGCAGCACGACGTCGTCGTCGCCGTCGGGGCTAAGCGTATCCGACAGAAGTTTCTGCGCCTGCGGCGTCGCCCACATGATCTTGCCCGCGCTGTTCACGGCCAGCAGATAGCGACCGGAGACATCGAGCGCGGCGCGGGCGCTCTGGGTCAGCCGCGCGTTGGCGAGGTGGACGCGAATCCGCGCCAGCATTTCCTCGACCGCGATCGGCTTGGTCACGTAGTCGACGCCGCCGGCCTCCAGGCCGCGCACGATGTGCTCGGTTTCGGCCAGGCCCGTCATGAAGATGATCGGAACATGGTCCAGACCGGCGTCGCGCTTCAGCCGCCGGCAGGTCTCGAACCCGTCCATCCCGGGCATCATGGCATCGAGCAGCACGATGTCGGGCGTGATCTGGTCGACGATCCGCATCGCGGCCGCGCCGTCGAGCGCGACCATGACCGTCATGCCCGCGCCGTCGAGCGCGTCGGTGAGCAGCCGCAGCGTTTCCGGCGAATCGTCGACGACGAGAGCGACATCGCGCTTTTTCTGTTCAGTGATCATAGCTGTGCAAGGTCTTTAACGTCGCCATGTACTGATCGAGGTCGAAGCGATCGACCAGCGAGCGCATTTGCGAAACGAAATCGGTATGTTCAGGGTAGTCGTTGCCGATTTCGTCCAGCTTGACCTGGATCGCGCGAATGTACCCCAGTTGCCCGAACCCGAGCAGTTCCTCGACATACTTCACCGGCGGCCGCGACCCGGTCTCCGGCTTCCACTG
The DNA here is from genome assembly GCA_036565985.1 of Bradyrhizobium sp. GTDB lineage: Bacteria > Pseudomonadota > Alphaproteobacteria > Rhizobiales > Xanthobacteraceae > Bradyrhizobium. Next base: position 2,320 of record DATCXE010000738.1, on the reverse strand, counting down.
TGGCACGGCAATTTGCTCGGCCTCATACTGCCAATCGATCTTCAGGAGTTGCCGGATGGTCTCCAGCAGCCGCGGAATATCGATCGGCTTCATTAGGTAACCATCGTGGAACGGCTGCGCCAGCGGCGCGCCGTGCGCCTCCAGCGCGCTTGCGGACACCATCAGGATGCGGGCCTGATGGTGTCCGTTCGCGCGCAACGTTTCAGCCACCGTCCATCCGTCCATCCCAGCCATCGAGATATCGAGCAGAAACAGATCGGGCCGGCAGTGCTGCGCCAGCGCGAGGCAGCCGGCCCCGTCGGGCGCGCTGAGCAGGATGAAGCCGAGGGGCGCCAGCACCTCGCGCAGGAGGTCGCGCTGGGTCGGATCGTCGTCGGTGATCAGGATCGTCTTGCGCGGGCCGTGATAGCCGAAGATCGGCGCTTCCACCGGCGCGATCCTGGTCGGATTGGTGACTTCCGACAGCAGGATCTTGACGCGGAAGGTGCTGCCCTTGCCGACCTCGCTCGTCACCTTGATGTCGCCGCCCATGACACCCGCAAGCAGCCGGCTGATGGTGAGGCCGAGGCCGGTGCCGGTCTGCGGCTGCGCGACGCCGAGCGCGCCGCGTTCGAAGGGGGCAAAGATGCGTTCGAGGTCGCTCGCCTGGATGCCGGGGCCGGTATCGATCACCTCGAACTCGGCGACCGGGCTGCGATAATGCACGACGAACTGCACGCTGCCGGCTTGCGTGAACTTCAGCGCATTCGACAGCAGGTTGATCAGGACCTGGCGCAGCCGCTTTTCATCGGCGTACACGACAACGGGCAGCACCGAGGGCCGCTTGAATACGAAGTCGATACTCTTGGCAGCGGCCTGGACGCGAAACATTCCGACGAGCTGGTCGAGGAACTCGCTCAGGCGTACCTCGTCGCGCGACAAATAGAGCCGGCCGGCCTCGATCTTGGAGATGTCCAGAATGCCGTCGATCAGTCCCGACAGGTGATCGGCGCTGCGGCGGACCACACGGACCTGGTCGCGTGGCTTGGTGGCCAGGCCGGAATCCTGCTCCAGCAACTGCGCATATCCCGAGATTGCGTTCAGCGGCGAGCGCAGTTCATGGCTCAAGCCGACCACATACCGGCTCTTGGCGAGATTGGCTGATTCCGCGACCTCCTTGGCGCGCTGCAGCTCGGCGTCGGTGCGCTTGTGCGCATCGATTTCCTGGATCAGGAGCGCGGTCTGCCGCCGGGTTTCCGCTTCCGCGGCGCGGCGGCTTTGTTGTGCCAGCACGAACAGCCACGTCACCACGCCGATGATGATGGTCAGCGCAAAGAACACTTTCCACAGCACGTCGGACAGAAGCAGGTTGTCGACCGCAACCGTCGCGGACGTCTGCAGGTAGATCAGCCCGAGCGTCAGCCCGACGAGTCCGGCGGACACCGCGAAGACACCGAGATAATGCCCGAACTGGGAATTGATCCGGGCGTAGATCGGTTCCGGCAGCATCTTGCCCAGCGTCTCCGACACTTGTGCGCCAATTCGCGCATGCGGCTTGCAGAGATCGTGGCAGCGCGCGTCGAGCGAACAGCACAGCGAACAGATCGGCCCCGCATAGGCAGGGCAGGAGGCCATGTCCTCCGGCTCGAACGAATGTTCGCAGATACAGCACTGGATCGCCTCGAGGTTCTGCCAGCTGCGCTTGGGCTTGCGTGCGATGTAGTATTTGCCATCGGTGGCCCAAGCGATCAACGGCGCGGTGACGAAGGCTGCCGCGAGCGCCACGAAAGCGGACAGCGCCTTCGCCGTCGGCCCGAAAAAGCCGTAGAACGCGCTGATCGAGACGATGGTTGCGATCGTCATGGCGCCGACCCCGACTGGATTGATATCGTAGAGGTGCGCGCGCTTGAACTCGATGTGCTGCGGGCGCAGGCCGAGCGGCTTGTTGATGACGAGATCGGCGACCAGCGCGCCGACCCAGGCGATCGCGACGTTGGAATAGAGCGCCAGCGTCTGCTCCAGCGCCTTGTAGACGCCGATTTCCATCAGCAGCAGCGCGACCATCACGTTGAACACCAGCCAAACCACGCGGCCCGGATGGCTGTGGGTCAGGCGCGAAAAGAAGTTGGACCAGGCGATCGAGCCCGCATAGGCGTTGGTGACGTTGATCTTGACCTGCGAGAGAATGACGAAGGTGCCGGTCAGCGCCAGCGCTAGGTCAGGCTGCGACAGCACATAGCGAAACGCTTCGAGATACATGTGCGCAGGCTCGGCGGCATGCTCGCTGGGCACGCCGTGGCTGAGCGCGAAGTAGGCGAGGAACGAGCCCAGCAGCAGTTTG
>DATCXE010000717.1:0-5606 GCA_036565985.1 Bradyrhizobium sp. | reverse complement strand
GGCCTACCTCCACCCTTCGCCTCACTTGCTCCCACCCGGTCGGATGGGAGTGTTGGCGGTACCGTCCGGAGTGTTACCGCGGCTAATCGGCCATCCGCTCCCGCCGCTTCGCCTTCTTGCGTGCGGCGAGGGCCTTGCGCTTGCGCCGAACGCTGGGCTTTTCGTAGTGCTGGCGCTTTTTGAATTCTGAGAGGAGCCCGGCCTTCTCGCACTGCTTCTTGAAGCGCTTCAGCGCGCTTTCGAAGGATTCATCGGGCTCGACGATTACCTTGGTCACTCGACTCCCCCCTCCGGCGAATCACAGGGCTGGTGGGTAAATGTCAACTATATACCATGCGTCCATACCCCGGGCAATCGCACCGCGCGGGCGTCTGCTAGACTGCGGCGAGCCTACACCGTGACGACGCTCGTTGCACCTCCACTCTGGGCCGTCGGCCCGTTCGTGCTGATGCTGCTTGCCATCGCCATCTGCCCGCTCACCGTCCCGCACTGGTGGGAGCGCAACCGGAACAAGCTCGTGGTGTCTGCCGTGCTCGGCGCGCCGGTTCTCATCCTCTATCTGGTGCGCCGTCCGTCGGCGCTCCTGGGCACGGCCGAGGAGTACGTATCGTTCATCGTCATGCTCGGCGGCCTCTACGTCATTTCCGGCGGTATCCTGCTGCGTGGCGACCTCGAAGCGACGCCGATCACGAACACCGCCTTCCTCGCGCTGGGCGCCGTGATCGCCTCCTTCATCGGCACCACGGGAGCCTCGATGCTGCTGATTCGCGCGCTGCTCCAGACGAATCGCGAGCGGCAGTACGTGCGACATACGGTCATCTTCTTCATCTTCCTCGTCTCGAACGTCGGCGGCATGCTGACGCCACTCGGCGACCCGCCGCTGTTTCTCGGCTTTCTCAAAGGCGTGGATTTCTTCTGGACGACGCAGCATCTGTTTCCTGAAACGCTGTTCACCGCCGGCATTGTCCTGACCGTGTTCTTCGTGCTGGATTCGATCATCTACAGGCGCGAAGGGCACACGCCGGCGGATCCCACGCCGGACCGGCCAATTCGCGTGAGCGGCGGAAGCAACATGGTGCTGGGCGGGATCATCATCATCGCCATCCTGCTGAGCGCCAGGTTGCAGCTTGGCACCTTCACGATCCTGGGAACCGAGGTTGCCATCCAGGATCTCCTTCGCGATGCCGTCATGGTCGGGGTGACGCTTGTGTCGCTCGCCGTCACGCCGAAGCAGAGCCATGCGGCGAATGGATTTTCATGGGCTCCCATCACCGAGGTCGCCGCACTTTTCGCCGGCATCTTCGTCACCATTATCCCTGTGCTGGCAATGTTGCGCGCCGGGAGCGCCGGCGTTTTCGCTCCCCTGATCGCCATGGTGACGAATGCGGACGGCAGCGCCAACGTCGCAGCCTACTTCTGGCTGACGGGCGCACTCTCCTCTTTCCTGGACAACGCCCCGACGTATCTCGTTTTCTTCGAACTGGCGGGAGGCCGCGCCGAAATATTGATGCGCGAGGGTGCGCTGACGCTTGCAGCCATCTCGGCCGGCGCTGTGTTCATGGGAGCGAACACCTATATCGGCAACGCTCCGAACTTCATGGTCTATGCCATTGCCCGGCAACAGGGCGTGAAGATGCCCAGCTTTTTTGGATATATGCTTTGGTCCGGATGCGTATTGCTGCCGGTGTTCGCGCTGGTCACGGTGATCTTCTTCCGCGCCTAGCCAGGCACCCATAGCTGACGGCCGGCCACTCGCCGGCCATCATTGATTGACCGCGGCGTTCTCCCGCGGGCTTTGGAAGCGCCGATGCTGCCCGGCCCTGGACTAGACTGCGGCTCGCGCCTTTTTCGTCTTCGACTTGTCCGCCGCGGCCGGAGGAGCGATCCTGTCGCGCAGCTCGCCGCAGATCTTGCTGACCTCTGACGTCATCTTCGAGCAACTTTCAATCTCGATGAAGACGCGCTTGGCCTCTTCGCGATAGCGGTTCGCGGTTTCCTTCAGCTCGCCTGTCACGCGAAGCACATCGCGGCTCATTGCCTCGCATTGCTTGACGCGCTCGATCAGCTCCGCGCCCAGCGCTTCGATGTCTTTTGCCGCAGCCTCGTATTCACGGACGACGGCTTCGGCAGACAGCCTGCCGATCTCGGTTGCTCCGTCGCGATGCTCGACATAGTCAGGCATCGCCATCGCGGGCGCCGCCGTCATCGGCGTCACGAAATCGATGGGACCGGGCTGCCGCGGCTGGTGAGCGTTGTGCACCTCGGCCTGTATTTCGCGCTCGATATTCGTCAGTACCTGACCGATCGTTGACTGCACCATGACTGTCGCTTTCTCGCTTAAAGGTTGGGAAGCCGCTGCGGCGGACTCTGATCAGCCTTGGGCGGCCGCACAACCGGACTCGCGCGTTAAGCTTGCCCGTTAAGCTTGATGTCCGCGCTGCGGGTTAATTCTGGAACCCGATCGCGAGTTCACGCCGACCGTGCCGCGCGGCGCAGCGATTGCGGCGGCTGGCCGAAGGCGCGGATGAAGGCGCGGCGCATCCGCTCCGGATCGCGAAAGCCGGTGGTTTCGGCGACGCGCTCGATCGCCTCGCTGGAAGACTGCACGCGCTGCCGCGCCACCTCGATGCGCAATCGCTCCACCGCCTTTGACGGCGTGGTGCCGGTCTCGGCCATGAACGCACGGGTGAAATGCCGCGAACTCATGCCGGCCTGCTCGGCCAGATCCTCTACGGTGAGCGGCGCGTCGAGATGTTCACGCGCCCAGGCCAATAGCGGCCCGAACCGGCCATTCGGCGCCTTCAATTCCAGCAGCGAGGAGAACTGCGACTGGCCGCCGCTGCGGCGGTGATAGAGCACGAGCTGCCTTGCGGTCTTCTGCGCGATCTCGTCACCGTAGTCTTCCGCAATCATCGCCAGCGACAGATCGATGCCGGCCGATATCCCGGCCGAGGTCCAGACGTCGCCATCGCGCACGAAGATGCGGTCAGCCTCAAGCTTCACCTGCGGATAGGCTTTGAGAAAATGCCGCGTGCGCTGCCAGTGCGTGGTGGCGCGGCGCCCGTCGAGCAGGCCGGCCTCCGCGAGGAGGTAGGCGCCCGAACAGACGCTGGCAATGCGGACGCCGCGTTTCGCCGTGGTGCGAACGAAGTTGAGCGTCTTCGCGCAGGTCGCGGCCTGCCGGACGCCCTCGCCTCCTGCGATAATGAGCGTGGTGATCGCGCCCGACGACTTCAATCCGCGCGCGACGATCTCGACACCCGACGACGAGCGCACCGGTCCCGGCGTCACCGCCAAGACCCTGATCGAGGGCGTGGCATTGGCGAAACGTGCCGCGATCTCGAAGGCCGAAATCGGGCCGGCGGCATCGAGCAACTGGAAATCCGGAAACACGAGAACACCGATCATGCTGCAGGTCCGTTTTTGCTGGATGTCCCAAAATGAGGGAAATATGCCATTTCGGACAGCAGGCCATCATGTCAGGATGCGCCTCGTCAAGGCAAATTTCGAAAGGATCACGATGTCCGCGCCGTCCCAGACGCCCACGCCGCTTCAGATCGGTCTCGTGCTGTTCCCGCGCGTCACCCAGCTCGACTTCACCGGGCCGTTGCAGGTGTTCTCCAGCCTGCCCGGCGCCAGGGTGCATCTGATCTGGAAGCGCATCGAGCCGGTCGCGAGCGATTCCGTGCTGATGCTGACGCCGACCACGACCTTTGCCGACTGTCCGCAGCTCGACGTCATCTGCGTGCCCGGCGGCTTCGGCACCGACGACATGATCAACGACGAGGAGATGCTGGCCTTCCTGCGCCAGCAGGCATCAGGCGCGAAGTACATCACTTCGGTCTGCACGGGGTCGCTGGTGCTCGGCGCGGCCGGCCTGCTGAAAGGCTACCGCGCGGCAACGCACTGGACGGCGATGGATTTCCTGAGCGCCTTCGGAGCGACACCGACCAAAACCCGCGTCTGCGTCGACCGTAACCGCGTCACCGGCGGCGGCGTCACCGCAGGGATCGATTTTGCGCTGACGCTGGTATCGCTGCTGCACGACCAGAAGACCGCGGAAGCGATCCAGCTCCGGCTCGAATACAATCCGGCGCCGCCGTTCAATTCCGGCTCGCCCGATACCGCGCCGCCCGAAGTCCTCGCGATGATGAAGGACCGGATTGCCGCGGCACAGGTGCGCCGAAGCGAAATGATCGACCGCGCCGCCGCGCGGCTTACGTAGCCCCTTGCTGTGCCGTCGTGCCCGCGAAGGCGGGCATCCAGTAAGCAGTGACGTCCGTAGAAATCGAGAAGCCACGGAGTACTGGATCGTCCGCTTTCGCGGACGATGACAAGAGCAGCAAAAGAAAAAGGCCGCCTGGTTTCCCAGACGGCCTTTCCTGTCCTACGACAGCACCACATTGGCGGGCGATTTCAGGATCGCTTGTGCCGGGGGCCTATCTCCCAGCCCTGTCCTGATCGGGTGCCGCTGCTCGTCGGGGCAGTCGCGAACTGGAGCCCGACACCGACGCGATGGTTCCCCATCTCCGTAGGATGTCCCTATTGAGCCCCGATCACGCGGACAGGGCAAGGCCGCGGTGGTGAGCGTCCCCGCTGATCCCGCTATTCACAGGAAGATGATGCGGATCCGCAGCGACACACTGACGCGCGGCCGGGGCATCCCGCCCCTGCGGCGATGAGGAGGATCTCAGCTTCCGGGCGTCCAGGGCTGGTAGTCGCCGGTCGCCTTCGGGCGGCGCCCGCTTGCCAGCGTCGAGCCCGATGGCCGGTAGGCGCCCGGCGTGCCGGTCATGTTCGGCATATGCGGCTTTTGCCATTCGCGCGGCGTGTAGCTCTCTTCGGTCGGGGCGACATCGACGGTGTGATGCAGCCAGCCGTGCCATGAGGGCGGCACCCGCGTCGCCTCGGCGTAGCCGTTGTAGATCACCCAGCGCCGCTCAAAACCCAGCGTCGGATCGATCTTGCGGCCCTTGGTGCGATAATAGCGATTGCCCTGCTCGTCCTGGCCGACCAGTTCGCCGAATCGCCACGTCCACAATTGCGTGCCGAACGTCTGGCCGTTCCACCAGGTGAAAAACTTGAGCAGAAACTGCTTCATAGGGCTCGGCCGGTTCGAGAATGTGTCTCGCTCTGATGCCATCGGCGGGCCGGATTGTCCAGACGCAGGGCGGATATCCCGCCCGGTCAGGCGCGGGATCAAACAGGCCCGAAATTGGCGGCAAGTTGTCGCGGAGCCATCCCATTCTGTTCATGCCGGATACAGATCCTCCCGGGCAGGATCGGCGCGCGCACGATCGGTGCGCGGCTCGGGAACCTCCCTCCCTGCGGGAGGTTATGACCTATATCCCGCATATGGAGCCAATGATGATTAATCTGAAAGTGTTGAGTACGGCCGCCGCAATGGCGCTCGTGTTGCCGCTGGTTGTGCCGAGCCAAAGCTCGGCGCAAGTACCCGGCATGAGGGGCGGAGGCGGCGGTGGCACTGTAGCAGCACCGAGCGTCGGCGGTGGTGGTGGTGGTGCCCGCGGCACCGTAGCTGCCCCCAGCATCGGCGGCGGCGGCTTTAGAGGCGGTGGCGGCGGCGGCGGTGCCGCAATGGCGCC
>DATCXE010000689.1:0-6456 GCA_036565985.1 Bradyrhizobium sp. | reverse complement strand
GCGGCGAGACGCTGCCTCTGGCGACGCTGGCCCCGCCCTGCGGCGTACGCGCGCTCGCCATCCGCGCGCTCGACAAGGCCGGCATCGAATGGAGCGAGCGCTTCATCGGGGGCGGTATCACCGCGGTGGCCGCCGCCGCGTTGGCCGGCCTCGCAGTGGCGCCCCTCGCCCGGCGGATCGCCCCGGCAGGCCTGGTCGACATCGGGCCTGCGCAGAAGCTGCCGCGGCTGGCGTCGTCGAAGGTGATGCTGCACTCGAAGGTCAGCGATCCCGCCAAACTGGCGGCGTTGCGGACGCTGGCGGCGACATTTCGGAGCGTGGCTGCTGCCCGGTGATTGTCCGCTCCGTCAGGAAAGCCGGGAAACCCGGGAACCAATCAGCCGCTGGCGCGTTTGCGCCTGTTGAACGGGCAGGTCGGATGTTCAGGAAAGACGAGCAACAACAGAGGGATCTATTCGAGAGCGAACGAAATTTCCGACTTCTGGTTGAAGGTGTTGCAGACTACGCGCTGTACATGCTGGACCCGACCGGCATCATCACCAGTTGGAACATCGGCGGTCAGCGGATCAAGGGCTACGCGCCCGGCGAAATCATCGGGCAGCACTTCTCCCGGTTCTATACCGAAATCGACCGCACCAACGGCAAGCCGCTTCGCGCCTTGCGAATTGCCCGGGAACAGGGCCGGTATGAAGAGGAAGGCTGGCGGGTGCGCAAGGACGGCACCTTCTTCTGGGCCAGCGTCGTCATCGATCCCATCTACGAGGACGGCAAACTTGTCGGCTTCGCCAAGATCACCCGCGACATTACCGAGCGCCGCGAGGCGCAGCTCAAGCTGGAGCAGATGCTGCAACAGCTTGCGGAATCGCAGAAGCTCGACGCGCTCGGCCAGCTGACCGGTGGCGTGGCCCATGACTTCAACAACCTGCTCATGATCATCAGCGGCAGCCTTCACACGCTGAAGAAGGGAATGGACGAGGATCCGAAGCGTGCGCGGGCCATATCGGCGATTGAAGCGGCGACCCAGCGCGGCGCCGCCCTTACCAACCAGTTGCTGACATTCGCCCGACGGCAGAGCGTCAATCCGCAAGCCGTCAATGTCTGCGAACGGATCAACGCGATGCGCGAGGTGCTCCAGACCGGCGTCGGTAGCGCGGTAACGCTGCAGTTCGACATCGACGAGCATATCTGGCCGGCGATGGTCGATGTCGCTGAATTCGAAACGGCGCTGGTCAACCTCGTCATCAATGCGCGCGATGCCATGCCCGCCGGCGGCACGATCACCGTTTCAGCCCATGCCGAAACGCTCCAGGAAGAAGCCAGGGCCGGCGATTATGTCGCGGTCGCGGTGGAGGACACCGGCGTGGGCATCGCCCCGGATGTGCTCGGCAAGATCTTCGATCCCTTCTTCACCACCAAGCCGATCGGCAAGGGCACGGGATTGGGGCTCTCGCAGGTTCACGGCTTCGCACATCAGGCGGGCGGAACAATCAGGGTCGACAGCGAGCTCGGCAAGGGCACCACGATCACGATGCTGCTGCCGCGCAACGATGATTTTGCGCGGGTTGAGAAAACCGACGCCGTCGAAACCGGCGGCAGCGGCACCGTGTTGCTGGTCGAAGACAATCCGGATGTTGCAATCGTCAGCGCCAGCCTGCTGGAGCAGCTCGGCTATAGCGTCCGCAGGGTCGAAAGCGCCGAAGCCGCCCTGCGCGAGATCGAGCACAACCGAATTGATTTCGTGTTTTCCGATATCGTGATGCCCGGCAAGATGGACGGTCTCAGCCTTGCGCGGCATTTGAGGACGATCCGCCCCGGGCTGCCGATCCTGCTGGCGAGCGGCTACAGCGACGCCGCGATCAACGTGCACGGCGATTTCCCCATTCTGCGCAAGCCCTACGAAATCCACCAGCTCAGCCAGGCGATCGCGAAACTGGTGCGGTGATCGCCTGCCCGCTCGCCACGGGCCCGCGCCACAAATATCGCAGGCCGGTTCCCGGCCCGGAACCCGGCCGGATCCGAACTTTTCCGCTTTTTCCCGATCGTTGTTAACCGCTTCGGTACCGATCGCCTCTTAAGCTCAGCCGTGTTGCCGGCCGGTGGATCTGGCACACGACCGTCCAAGGCGAAGAATGCCCGATCGAAATCTTGCAGACCCCGACGGGCCGTTGCACCGCATTTCGCCCGCAGTGGTCGTCATCGCCTTTGCGCTGATCATGACGGCCTGCGTGCTGGGCGTCGTGGTCTGGAAAGCGCTTGATGCCAAGGCGACGACACTCGCGCGCGGTCAAACCGACATCCAGAACCTGGCGCATTCGCTGGCCGAGCATGCCGCCCATTCCATCCAATCGGCCGATATCGCGATGGCCGGAATGGTCGATCTGCTGAAGTACCGGCAACCGTTGCCGGAACGCTTCAACCGATACCTCGCCGAGACCGCCAGCTCGCTGCCGCAAATACGCGAGATCGGCGTGCTCGATGCCGCGGGCAACTGGGTGTATTCCTCGTTGCCGGAAACACCGCGGCATAACAACTCCGACCGCCGCTACTTCACCTATCACCGCGAGACGCAGGGAAGCGCGCTCCGCATCAACGAGCCCATCCAATCGCGGTTGACCGGACGGATGACGATCATCCTGTCGAAGCGCATCGACAGGCAGGACGGCAGCTTCGGCGGCGTCCTCACCGCAGCGATCGACAGCAACTACTTCGACCGCTTCTACCAGACGTTCCAGCTCGGCTCCGACGGCGGTGTCACCCTGTTGCGGAATGACGGCGTCGTATTGATCCGCTGGCCGGTATCCGAAAAAAACACGGATCTTTCGGGAACAGACCTGTTTTCAAGGTACCTGAAGGTGACTTCGGTCGGCTACTACAAGATCATCTCCCCCTTCGACGGCATCACGAAATATATCGGCTATGAGGCAACCCCGCATTACCCGACCATCGTCACGGTGGCGATCTCGGAAGACTGGCTGCTGTCTCACTGGTGGAAGACGTTGCGGACCGATGCGATCGTCGCGACCGTTTTGCTATGCACCATCCTGCTGCTCGCTATCGTGCTGTTCTCGCAGCTCCGCTTCCGCATGAAGACGGAGCGCACCCTTCGCAAAAGCGAGGCGCACTACCGCTTGCTGGCCAACAACATTGCCGACATCATCATCCTGATCGATGCCCGCAGCCTGCTCTGCTATGTCTCGCAATCCGTCGAACCGGTGCTGGGACTGCGCCCGGAGAACCTGCTCGGCAAGTCGTGCTTCGACATGATCCATCCCGAGGACAGGGAAAGCGTCAGATCGGCAACGCAGCGGTTGAGCGGAATCGATACCGTCAGCACGGTCGTGTTTCGGACCTGGCGTGCGGATGGCGCGCTGGCCTGGGTCGAGAGCAAGTTCAAGCTGGCGGCGCAGCCGAGCGACCGCGCGTCGACGGAATTCCTCTGCGTCATCCGCGACGTCACCGAACGCAAGCGGATGGAGGATGAGTTGACCCAGCTCAACCGCCGCCTCACCCAGCTGGCAGCCACCGACGGACTGACCGGGCTGACCAACCGGCGTACCTTCGACGGCTTCCTGCTGCGGCAATTCGAATCCTGCGACGAGATTTCGGTGCTTCTGCTCGATATCGACAGTTTCAAGGGTTACAACGACACCTACGGACATCAGGCGGGCGATCGTTGCCTGCAGGCGGTCGCGAAGGTGATCGGGGACGCGACCTCCAACACGTCGGGCCTGTCCGCACGCTATGGCGGCGAGGAATTCGCCGTGGTGCTGCCGGACACGGGGGAAGACGACGCCTTGAAAGTCGCCGAGGCGATCCGCCTGACCGTTCGGGCGCTGGGCATTCCCAACTCCGTCAGCAGCCGCGGACACATCACGATCAGCGTGGGTGTCGCCTCCCGCACCGACGCGACCCTCGACGAGGCCGCATTGGTGGGACAAGCCGACACCGCGCTCTACGAGGCCAAGCGTCTCGGCCGGAACCGCACCGTCGTGTGTTCCTCGCTCGACCTGCAGTATGTCGAGACCGCATCCATTCAGCACGATGGCGAGTTCGCACCGGGCGAACCGGCGCATTGATCCGTGGCGTCCGGCTACAAACGGCTTATTCTGTCGATCATCCGGCCGACGGGTGAGCCAGCTCACATGCATGCCAAGCCCTGTGCGCTACCGTCGCGCGGCGGGCTGAACATGGAGATCGCAGATGGCCGTTTTCGCACGAGTTTTTTCGCGTGCCGTCATCACCTTCAACGATGTCGAGATTTTCAGGCAGTTCGTGCTGTTCTGCGCGGCCTGCCTCTTCGTTGCCCTGCTGATGCTGACCTACGGCATCGATCTCAGCCCGGGCTTCTTCTAGCATTGGCCGTCTTCGGAAACCCTATCGTGCGCCGGGCCGCCACGACAGGTCATCCGACAGCACATAGATCATGATCGCGGCCAGGCACATCACGATCCCGATCCAGAACATCGGTGAATGGTGGATCCGTCTCCAGTCACGTCCCGGGCTTTGCGGTTTCATTCAGTTCACCTCGCGCAGCGTTTCAGCCATGAATGGCGGTCAGATCGTTGGCAGCACTGAAAACCGCTCTCCGCCCGTCCGCAGGTTCAGCATGTCAGGATTGCCGGCCTCGTCCCGGACGGCCTCGACCCGCGCCGATGACGGCCCCCGTCGGCACGCCTCGATCATGGCCGCCACCGTCGCCGCGGGACCGGCGAACACCGCCTCGACGCTGCCGTCCCGCCGGTTGCGTACCCAGCCCTCGAGCTTCCTCGTCCGCGCTTCGTAGTCGACAAAGGCGCGATAGCCGACGCCCTGTACCAGGCCCCGTATCGTCACGTGGCGGATCGTGTCGCTCATCTTATTTTTTCAGCCCGAGAAACTCGCTGCTGCGCGCCTTGACGTCCTTGTCGCGCATGGCCCGGCCCGTGAGTTCTGCTGACGCCAGCCCCCTGAGGTTCTTCGGCGAGGTTCCCTCACGCAAGGCTTTCAGCGTCTCGTAGACGGCCTGGGTAGCGGCGGCGAATGGCGCGTGGCCCTGCAACGCGATCCGGACTCGTTGGCTGGCGAGATAGTCCAGCGCGGACATGTCCTCGGGCGCACCGCCGAGCACGACCGGCAGTCTGGTCGCCGCCGAGATCGCCTCCAGCTCGCCACGGCTGGTGACGCCCGTAAAGAACAGTGCATCGACGCCTGTGGCTTCATAGGCCTTCGCCCGCGCAATCGCGTCGTCCATTCCGCTGATGGAGGCTGCACCGGTCCGGCCCATGACGACCAGCGAGGGATCGCTGCGCCCGTCGAGCGCGGCTTTCATCTTGCCGACGCCCTCTTCGAGCGAGATCAACTGGGTCTTGGCCTGCCCGAACGCCTGCGGCAGCAGCGTATCCTCGATCGTCAACCCGGCGGCGCCGGCCGCTTCCAGTTCCTGCACGGTACGGCGGACATTGAGCGCATTGCCATAGCCGTGATCGGCATCGACCAGCACCGGCAGATGTGCCGCGCGCGACATCCGCCGCATCTGTTCGGCGAGTTCGGTGAGCGTGATCAGGGCAATATCGGGATCGCCGAGCACCGCGAGCGAAGCCACCGAGCCGCCGAACATGCCGAGTTCGAAGCCGAGATCCTCGGCAATGCGGATCGAGGTGGCGTCATAGACCGAGCCCGGCCGGGTGCAGGCGGAGCCGCCGAGGATGGAGCGCAATCTCTCTCGGCGTTGACGGAAAGCCATGGTGCCTCAATTCTATCCAGCGTCATTGCGAGCGAAGCAATCCATCGTGCGAAGAAGGAAGTGTGGATTGCTTCGCTTCGCTCGCAATGACGCAGATTGCCTCTACGCGAACTCCAAAATCAGCGCGTCCACCGCCAGCGTCGCACCGGCTGTGGCGTGGATCTTCTTCACGGTGCCGTCGCGCTCGGCGCGCAGCACGTTCTGCATCTTCATTGCCTCGACCACCGCAAGCGTCTCGCCGGACTTGACCTCCTGCCCTTCGCTCACGGCAATCGAGACCACGAGCCCGGGCATCGGACACAGCAGCTTCTTGCCGGTGTCGGCCGCCGAGGTCACCGGCATCAGCCGCGCGGCCGAGGCCTCGCTTTCGGTGAAGACGTTGACCGGAACCTCGAAGCCCTGGTGCGCCAGGCGGATGCCGTTCGGGATCGCGCGAACCTGCATCGCCACCGGGTGACCGTCGATGGTGCCCTGCCAGACCGGTTCGCCCGGCGTCCAGTTCGAAGCCAGGTTGTGCGGATTGCCTGGCAAACCATCGGCGCCGATGAAGCGCACCGCGATGCCGTCGGCCTCCCGCGCCACGTCGAGGCCGATTTCCTCGCGGCCGAGCCACACCGCGCGGCGGCGCTCGCGCTGCACCAGCCGGCCGGTCAGTTGCCCGGAAATCTGCCGCTTGCGCTCACCCAGCACGTGGTCGATCGCGGCGCCCACGGCGGCCAGCCGCCGCGCGATCT
>DATCXE010000678.1:0-7405 GCA_036565985.1 Bradyrhizobium sp. | reverse complement strand
CGATCGCGGTCGGCCTTGCGCATCATTGCGGACGGGCCTTCCTCGTGCTCTTCGACGCGGACGGTGAGATAACGGATGACGTCTTCGTTGATGCGCTCCTGACGTTCGATTTCGGCAACTACTGCCGAAGGACCGTCGATGTTGAGCAGCACGAAGTGCGCCTTGCGATTCTTGTTCATGCGGTAGGTGAGGGAGCGCACGCCCCAGTTCTCGGTCTTGGTGACCTTGCCGCCGAGCCCTTCGACGATGCCCGTCATCTGGGTGGTCAGCTCTTCGACCTGCTGGGTGCTCGCATCCTGACGCGCGAGAAAAACATGCTCGTAAAGAGGCATGGGTGTCCTTTCCTAGAGTTGGCGCGGTCCCCGGCGGCAAGCCCTTCGAGACCTTCGGAAAGGACTCGACAATGCTCAGAAGGCGGAAGCACGGGACGACGGGCCGACTGGCCCTGCCACATCAAAAACGCCCAAGAAGGAGAGTTTGCTGAGACCGTCCGTTCAGCTCCCGGCCGGGATCCACGGATGCGCGGTTTATAAGGATTTTGGGCGCGCTGGCAAGGCTTGGGAGGCCGCATAATAATCATCCTTGATTTATTTGTTTGTATAGCATACAAACAGACGGCGAGAGGGAAAAATGGCCCCCAAATCCGTCCAGACAGCTCCCGAAGGGACGAGCGGCGATCCCAAGCACGCCGTCCGCGCGACGCGCTCGGCCGGGCGGCAGATGCGGTCGCGCCTTCTCGACGTGGCCAGCGGGCTTTTCAAGGAACGGGGGCTGGCCGGCACCTCGATCTCGGAGATCGCGGCGGCCGCGGACGCATTTCCAAGCCAGATCACCTATTATTTCCGCACCAAGGAAGCGCTGTTCGTCGAAGCCGCCTGCCGCGACATGCTGTACGTCGCGCGCGCGGCCGAGCAGGCCGCGCTCCAGGCCCGGACACCGCGCGAATACACCCGCGCCCTGGTCGAGACGGTCACGGCAACGGATTCGGTTGCCTTCTTCACCGAAGCGCTGACGCTCACGCGCCGCCGCCAGGACCTCGCCCCGTTGGTGGAACGTACCATCGAGCGGCTGCACGGCGAGGGGATGCGCGCCTACGCCGGCCAGATCGAACGGCATGGCTGGAGAAGCTTGCGCGATCCCGATGTGAGCTCGCGGCGGTTCTGGGCGGTGGCGGTTGGCGTGATGGTTGAGGGCTATGCCATGGGCCGTTCGGCGGAAGACATGTGCGGCGAGATGCTGCGCGTGCTGGGCGATCAGGCGACGACCGGGACCGCCGACGACACTGCCCGGCTGCGTCTCGTCGGCGACCGCGACGCTTCTGAATCAGATTCACCCGACGGGGAGAGATCGTCATGACCGCGCTCCGCATGCGTGCCCGCGACTTCCTGAACGAAGATCAGTTGATCGCCGTGCGCCAGCGCGTGACCTGGAAAGGTGTCGCCCTGATTGCGCATGCGTGGGCGCTGATCCTCGGGGCGATCGCGCTGGTGGCGTGGTGGCCCAATCCGCTGACCTTTCTGTTGGCGGTAGGCATCATCGGCTCGCGCCAGCTCGGGCTCGCGATCCTGATGCATGATGGTGCGCACGGATGTCTGTCGGCCGACGAAAAGGTCAACCTGGCGCTGAGCCAATGGTTCTGCGCCTATCCGGTCTTCGCCGAGACCCGCGCCTATCGCCGCTATCACCTGCAGCATCACGCGCGAACGCAGCAGGAAGACGATCCCGACCTGGTGCTGTCAGCGCCGTTTCCGATCACGGGGGTGAGCTATCGCCGCAAGTTCATCCGCGATATCACCGGACAGACCGGCTACCAGCAGCGCAAGGCGCAGTTGTTGAATGCGCTCGGGCCGAAGGAATGGCCGCTCGCGAAGCGCGCCGCGCATTTCCGGGAAAAGCTCGGTCCGCAATTTGCGGTCAACGCGTTGCTGTTTGCCGGCCTTGCCGCCGCCGGCGTGTGGTGGGCCTATCCGCTGTTGTGGCTGTTGCCGCTGCTCACCTGGCAGATGGTCATCACCCGCATCCGCAACATCGCCGAACATGCGGTGGTACCGGACTCCAGCGATCCGTTGCGCAATACCCGCACCACGCACGCGAACTTCCTGGAGCGGCTGTTCATTGCGCCGTACTACGTCAACTATCACCTCGAGCATCATCTGCTGTTTTACGTGCCCTGCTACAACTTGCCGCGCGTCCACCGCATCCTCTCGGAGAGCCGGGACGCGGAGCGGATGGAGGTGCAGCCGAACTACGCCACGGTGCTGCGGCTCGCCACGGCCAAGCCGGACCATGAGGATCGGCCGGGCAAGCTGGTGAGCAGCGTCCGCCGCGCGCGGGCCGGTGCCGAGGTGGGGGGCGATCAGACGGCAGGTGGCTTCTAGGCCATCGGGACCTGAATCGGGCTTTGCTCGTCCGCAGCGCGGCTTGACATCCCGGCCTTGGTCAGTGTCTTACGGCCCCATTCTCATGAGGGAGCGCCGATGACGGCTGCATTCACTTTCCCGGGGCAGGGTTCCCAGGCGGTCGGTATGGGCAAGGCCCTGGCGGAGGCCTTTCCGGCCGCGCGGGCGGTATTCGACGAGGTCGATTCGGCGCTCGGCGAGAAACTCACGGCCATCATCTGGGACGGCCCCGCCGAGACCCTTCAGCTCACCGAAAATGCCCAGCCGGCGCTGATGGCGGTCTCGATTGCGACGCTGCGCGTGCTGGAGACCGAAGCGGGCTTTTCCGTGGGACGGGATGCCGCCTTCGTCGCCGGCCATTCGCTAGGCGAATACTCAGCGCTTGCCGCAGCCGGAAGCCTCAGCATCAGCGATACCGCGCGCCTGCTGCGCACCCGCGGCCTTGCGATGCAAAAGGCGGTGCCGGTCGGCGCCGGCGCGATGGCCGCGCTCCTCGGGCTCGACTATGAGGCCGCGATGGCGGTTGCCAGCGAGGCCGCGCAAGGGCAGGTCTGCCAGGCCGCCAATGACAATGGTGGCGGCCAGGTGGTCGTTTCCGGCGACAAGGCCGCCGTCGAACGCGCGCTCGAAATCGCCAAAACCAAGGGCGCCAAGCGCGCGATGCTGTTGCCGGTGTCCGCGCCATTCCATTGCAAGCTGATGCAACCCGCCGCTGACGCGATGGCAGAGGCGCTGGCCGGCGTGACGATCAAGGCTCCGGCTTCGCCGCTGGTGTCGAACGTTCTGGCGGCACCGATCACCGATCCCGACGAGATCCGCCGCCGCCTGATCGAGCAGGTTACCGGCACCGTGCGCTGGCGCGAGTCGGTGGCCTACATGGCGTCCCATGGCGTCACGCGATTCTTCGAGATCGGCGCCGGCAAGGTGCTGAGCGGGCTGGTGAAGCGCATTGCCGACGGCGCCGTCGGCGTATCGGTCGGGGGACCCAACGATATCGCTGCTGCCAAGGACGCGTTGGCAGCTTCGGCTTGAAGCTCCGGGAAGGAGATATTGATGTTCGATTTGACGGGCAGGACGGCGCTGGTAACCGGCGCGACCGGCGGTATCGGCGGCGCGATCGCGCAGGCATTGCATGCGCAGGGCGCGACGGTGGCCATTTCCGGAACGCGCCGCGAGGTGCTGGACACCTTTGCCGGCAAGCTTGGCGAGCGCGTTCACGTGTTGCCGTGCAACCTGTCGGACAGCGCGGAGGTCGAGGCGCTGGTGCCCGCGGCGGAGGCCGCGATGGGGCAGGTCGACATCCTGATCGCCAATGCCGGCATCACGCGTGACAACCTGTTTGTGCAGTTGCGTGACGAGGACTGGGACGACGTCATCAAGGTCAACCTGACTGCGACCTTCCGTCTCGCCCGCGCCGCAACCAAGTTGATGATGCGCAAACGCTTCGGCCGGATCATCGCGATCACCTCGATCGTCGGTGTGACCGGCAACCCGGGCCAGGCCAACTACACCGCGTCGAAGGCTGGAATCATCGGCCTGATCAAGACGTTGGGCGCCGAATACGCCAGGCGCAACGTCACTGCCAACTGCATCGCGCCGGGCTTCATCAAGACGCCGATGACCGACGCGCTCAACGACAAGCAGCGCGAAGCCATCCTGACAAAGGTTCCTGCGGCCCGGCTGGGAACGCCGGAGGACATCGCCGCTGCGGCCGTCTATCTCAGTTCGAACGAGGCCGCCTATGTCACCGGCCAGACGATTCACGTCAACGGCGGAATGGCCATGGTTTGAGCCATTTACGGCCTTGATCGATGCGGCCAAACGGCCATTTCGCCAGGGGAGGAGGCTTGTAGTCAAGTCTGGGGAAGTATGATAACCGGACCCCCGACGGATGGGCAAACAAGGCCATTGCAGGAATTTGAAACCCTGTATATTGGCGTGGCGACGCCTGCCGTTCGCCGGGGCTTTGTCGGCTACCACCGGGCCGAATCAAGACTATGCGCGACAGCGAAGGAAGTTTAACGACCACGATAGCTCGTAGCGTCTCTATAGCGTCTTGGGGTCGGGTCCAACGGAACAAAGTACGAGGTTAAACGATGAGTGAGATTGGCGAGCGGGTTAAGAAGATTGTGGTCGAGCACCTCGGTGTTGAACCCGAAAAGGTTGTCGACAACGCAAGTTTCATCGACGACCTCGGCGCCGACAGCCTCGACACCGTCGAGCTTGTGATGGCATTTGAAGAAGAGTTCGGTTGCGAAATTCCCGATGACGCCGCTGAGACGATTCTGACCGTCGGCGATGCGACGAAGTTTCTCGAGAAGAACGCGAAAAGCTGACGTCCCGGGCGGGTAGAGACAGAGCCGGACGGGCCGTTGTCTAACGGTCCCCCGGTTTCTTGTTTTGGTGCGCAAGCCTCGGTTGGAGTTTGATATGAGACGGGTTGTCGTCACGGGGCTGGGCATGGTTACACCGCTCGGCTGCGGCGTTGACACAACGTGGAAGCGAATCCTCAACGGCGAGAGCGGCGCCAAAAAGATCGACACGTTCGAAGTCGCTGATCTTGCCAGCCAGATTGCCTGCGTGATTCCACGAGGCGACGGCAGTGACGGCACCTTCAATCCCGACCAGTGGATGGAGCCGAAGGAACAGCGCAAGGTCGACGACTTCATCATCTTCGCAATGGCTGCGGCGCGCCAGGCGCTCGACGACGCCGACTGGCATCCCTCCAGAGAAGAAGACAAATGCGCCACCGGCACCCTGATCGGCTCCGGGATCGGCGGCCTGTCCGGCATCGCCGAAACGTCGCTGGTTCTGAAGGAGCGCGGGCCGCGCCGGGTCTCGCCGTTCTTCATTCCGGGCCGGCTGATCAATCTCGCTTCCGGCTACGTTTCGATCGAGCACGGCCTCAAGGGCCCCAACCATTCCGTCGTGACCGCGTGCTCGACCGGCGCACACGCGATCGGCGACGGCGCCCGGCTGATAGCGCTCGGCGATGCCGACGTGATGGTGGCGGGTGGAACGGAATCACCAATCTGCCGTCTGGCGATGGCAGGGTTTTGCGCGGCGCGCGCGCTCTCGACCGGCTTCAACGAGACGCCGGAAAAGGCATCACGTCCCTACGACAAGGATCGCGACGGCTTCGTCATGGGCGAAGGCGCCGGCGTCGTGGTGCTCGAGGAGTATGAGCATGCGAAAAAGCGTGGTGCGAAGATCTATGCCGAAGTGGTGGGCTACGGCCTGTCGGGCGACGCCTATCACATCACCTCGCCGGCACCGGATGGCGATGGCGGTTTCCGCAGCATGACCGCTGCGCTGAAGCGCGCGGGAATCTCGGCTTCCGATCTCGACTACATCAACGCGCATGGAACCTCGACGCAGATCGGCGACGAGATCGAACTCGGCGCGGTCGAGCGGTTGCTCGGCAACGACACCTCGAAGGTGTCGATGTCGTCGACCAAGTCGTCGACCGGACATTTGCTCGGTGCCGCTGGCGCGATCGAGGCGATCTTTAGTATCCTTGCGATTCGCGATAACGTTGTTCCTCCCACGATCAATCTGGAAAATCCGTCGGTGGACACCGCGATCGACCTGGTGCCGCAGACGGCTCGCAAACGCGAGATCAACATTGCGCTATCGAATTCGTTTGGTTTCGGGGGTACCAATGCCTCGGTGATCGTTCGGCGCGTGATCGACTAGCAAGTGTTCGGGACGACTCCACCGTTTCGCCGTATTCGGCGACGATTTCTACATCCGGGCGTATGCCGTTGGCTGGGATTGCCGGACCACGATTGAACCGACAGGATTCAGGTTGCATCGATGAGTGAGAGGCCGCCCATTTCACCACGGAGCCCGCGCGCGGCGTTGGAGCCCGAGCAGGTGCCGCCGCCCCCGAGGCGGTCGGAGCGCGCCCGCAATCCGTTCGTGGTGGTCGGCAATGCCATCTTCACCATCCTGATCATCCTGATGATCGCGGCCGGAACCACGTATTATTACGGCCGGCAGATGCTGGAAACGCCGGGGCCGCTGCAGGAAGACAAGGTCGTCAACATTCCGGCGCGCGCCGGCAAGCGCGACATTGCCGACGTGCTGCTGCGCGAGGGCGTCATCAACGTCAATCCGTGGGCCTTCATCGGCGGCGTGTTTGCGCTGAAGGCGAGTTCCGATCTCAAGCCCGGCGAGTATTCCTTCCAGAAAAAAGCCAGCCTGCGCGACGTCATCGCCACCATCGTCGAAGGCAAGGTGGTGCAGCACTCCGTCACCATTCCTGAAGGCCTGACCTCCGAACAGATCGTGGCGCGGCTGATCGACAACGACATCTTCTCGGGCTCGGTGCGGGAATTGCCGCGCGAAGGCACGCTGCTGCCGGAAACCTACAAGTTTCCGCGCGGCACCTCACGCGAGCAGGTGATCCAGCGCATGCAGCAGACCCAGAAACGTGTGCTCGCCGAGATCTGGGAACGCCGCAATCCCGATGTTTTGGTTAAGTCGCCGGAGCAACTCATTACACTGGCCTCGATCATCGAGAAGGAAACCGGCCGGGCCGACGAGCGCAGCCGCGTGGCGGCGGTGTTCACCAATCGGCTGCGGCAGAAGATCAAGCTGCAATCGGATCCGACCATCATCTACGGGCTGGTCGGCGGCAAGGGAACGCTGGGCAGGCCGATCAGGCGTAGCGAGATTACCCAGCCGTCGCCCTACAATACCTACGTGATCGAAGGCCTTCCGCCGGGGCCGATCGCCAATCCGGGCCGCGCCTCGCTGGAGGCCGCCGCCAACCCGGCGCGCACCCGCGACCTGTTCTTCGTGGCTGACGGAACCGGCGGGCACGCCTTCACCGAAACCTACGACCAGCACCAGAAAAACGTCGTCAAGCTGCGGGCGTTGGAAAAACAGATTCAGAACGACACCGTCGAGCCGGCTGAGGACGCGCCGCCGACTGCCGCCGGGGCGCCGGCTGACGCCAATCCGACCGCGACCACGACGCGGCCGGGGGCGGCGAAAAAGCC
>DATCXE010000662.1:0-14446 GCA_036565985.1 Bradyrhizobium sp. | reverse complement strand
AGATCGCTGCGGTTCTCCCGCGCGCGCCAGACGGCGGCGAGCAGCCAGCCGTCGCCCTCGCTCGCCTCGCTGCTTCGTTCGACAAATACCGGTTCCGAAATGGTGTCGCCGGCAGGCAGCAGATAGTTGCTGAGGCGCTTGCCCTTGCCGTCGACATGCACGATGCCCGAGAGCGCGCCGAACATCGGCAAATCAGGGTTGGCGCAGGCGTACCAGCCATGGCTGTTTGCCTGTCCCGCACGTCGGTCGTCGATGCGCGGGAATTCGCCGGTGAGGTCGTCGAGATAGGTCTGCGTGAAGCGGTCGGTATTGCCCGCGAGGTCGAAGGTCCAGCGGCAGTAGCGTGCGCGGGATTTCTCCGGATCGGTCTTCGAACCGTCGGGATGGGTGAACAGCGGCGCTTCCTCGAACTGCATCACGTCGGCGATGATGCGGTCGCCTTCTTCCCACGCATTCATGATGTGGAAGACGTAGCAGCTTTCAGCGCGGAACCAGACGAGGTCCGCAGGTGAGCCGTTGCGCTTCATGACGCCGACATAGGCGCCTTTCTCGGGCTCCCAGGCGTAAGGCGGCTTGCCGCGCATTGCCCGCTCCATGCTGCCGGTGATCGGCAGGATCGGAAACAGCATATGATTTTCGGTCACGATGAAATCGTGAACCATGCTGGCATAGGGCGCCTCGAAGCGATCGAACCGCGTCACCACGCCGGAAGCATTGACGGATCCAAAGGAGAGGGCAGGCGTCAGGGGGCCGGTGGCGTTATAGCCGAAGAACACCATCTCGCCCGTTACAGGATCGATCTTGGGATGCGCGGTGAAGGGGCCCTTGATGGCGCCCTGGTAGTCGCAATAGCCCAGACGATTGAGCGTGCCGGGCTCGATCTCGGTCGGCAGGTGGCCTTCCTCGAGCGCCAGCAGCTTTCCGCCGTGGAAGATGATGTTGGTGTTGGCAACGCCGGAGTCGGTGCATGACGTGGCCGGTGCGTCAGGCAGTTTCCTGCCGCCGAAGCCACCGAATATCGCGCGACCGGCGTCGTGTTCGGACAGCCATTTCGGGGTGCGGACCCAGCGGTTGCGATAGCTGGCGCGGCCGTTCTCCAGATGGAAGGCGTGCAGCATGCCGTCGCCGACGAACCAGTGCGCGCCGGGCGCGTCGAATTGGGGGTTGGGGCCGTTGCGATAGAGCGTGCCGTTGAGTTCGCGCGGCAATTCGCCGGTCGCTTTCAGGAACGGCGCATCACATTCCATCGGGATCGGCGCCAGATTGGTTCGGGCCGCCTCGGTCTTCACCTGGTCGAGCATCGCACGCTTCCTCCGTGATATCTTTACATCGTAAAGATATCAGTAAGGACGTTACGACGTGCCGTCAAGCAAAATCTTTACAGTGTAAAAATTGTGACTATAAGGATTCGCATGACAAGAGCTTCCAGCGAAACCAGAACGAACCGTCCCGCAGCCAAGCGCAGGCCGGCGAGGGCCGCGGCCGAAAGGCCGGCCAGCCGGCGGCGCCGTGCGACAGGCGAGACGCCCTATCATCATGGCGATCTGCACGACGCCTTGCTGGCTGCGGCCGAGCGGGTGCTGGAACGCGACGGGCTGCCGGGCCTGACGCTGCGGGCCGTGGCGCGCGAAGCCGGCGTCTCGCACGCCGCACCGACCCATCATTTCGGCGATCTCTCCGGACTCCTGAGCGAACTCGCCGCGATCGGATTCCGCCGTTTCAACGAAGCCATGATCGCGGCGGGCAAGACCGATACCAACCCGCTGATGAGGGCGATGGCGCGCGCCAAGGCTTACGTCGCCTACGCGCAGGCATGCCCCGGCATGTACGGGCTGATGTTTCGCACCGAGCGGCTCGACATGTCGCGGCCGTCGCTGCACGAGGCGGCGAGCGCCTCCTTCGAGGGCCTCGCGAATGCGGTCGGGGCCGGCCGCAACGAGAAGCTCACCGGCGACGCGCTGGAAGCACTGTCGCTCGACCAGGCCGCCGCGATCGCGCGCGCGTGGTCCCTTGTGCACGGCTTCACCACACTGCTGCTCGATGGAAGGCTGAAGGACATTCTGCACCGGCTGCCCGAAGGCACCGGCGTCGATGAATTGCTGGACGCCATGCTGCGCTCGACCGTGCCGCGGCCGGCGGGGACGAACTGACCCAGGTGGCGCTAAGAAAAGGTTGCGAAGAAAAACGTGGCGAAGAAAAAAGCGTGACGCCCGTCACGTCTATCGCCGAGTCGGAATCGGGATTGCAGCGTGCGGATCAGCAATTCTTGCAAATCTTGATCTGCCGCGCGAGCCTCGCGTCGGCTTCCGGATCCTCGTTGGGCCGACGCGTCCACTCATCGTATTGCGCTTTGGCTTCCGCACGCGGCGGGGCGTCGTTTAGCGGGCCGACGATGATCTCCTGATTGCGCGCGGCTCGCCGCTTCGGCCGCTTTACCTCGCCGGGCTCGTTGCCTTCCGTCGGGGCCTCACCCAACCCGTCCCAGGCGATCGGGGCAGCGGCCACAGGCGCATTGCAGCCGGTGCCGGAAACACAACAGCCCGACAGCGCGAGGCCGGCAACGAGGAGTGCCGTGAATTTTATGTACATCGCTGCTCCGCTCGATGCCGCGCTAGATACCATGGATCGACAACAACATCATTGCACTCAAGCCGGTAGCTTTGACGTTAATACGGCAAAAACACGCCCGGCGCGTTATCGGATCAGGAAATGCCATGCCGCGGCCCGGCATTACCGCTTTGCCAATTCAACCGCGCGGCCGCGTTCGCCAATCACCTTCACTTCGTCCTTGCCGCACTTGAAATCACGGGCATATTTGTCCGCAGCCCTTTGGCGCTGACGACGCATAGCTGCTGCTGAATCTTTGGGCGTTCGACGGTGAAATCGCACCGGACAGCGCGACAGCGGCCAATCCGATCGACAAGCAGGGGAAACGTTTCATCCGGAAGGTCTTCGCCTCAAGGGAACCTCGATGGTCAGACGCGTGCAAGCTGGGGAAGGTTCAAGCGAATGCTGCGAAATACCTGACATCGCCACGGAATCGTCCTAGAACGTCGGCTTCGCAATTTCCCTCGTTTCCCGAGCGTGCAGTAAATCGATCGTCATGCCCTCCATTCCCTCGCATAAACCCTACCGCGTTGGCCGCTCCCGCACTGGACTTGGTCTCTTCGCCACCAAACCGATCAAGAAGGGCAGCAAGATCATCCGCTATTTCGGGCCGCTGCTGGATTCGAAAAAGAAAAAAGACGACGCGATCGAGAACAAGTACCTGTTCGAGCTGAACGACCGCTGGACCATCGACGGCTCGGTGCGGAAGAACATCGCCCGGTACATCAACCACGCCTGCAAGCCGAATGCGGAATCCGACGTCAAGCCGCGCAAGCGCAAGGTCATCATCCGCGCCATCAAGAACATCGAGCCGGGCGAGGAGATCAATTACGATTACGGCACGGACTACTTCAAAGCCTATCTGAAGCCGATCGGCTGCAAGTGCGAGGCCTGCGAGAAGAAGCGCAAGAAGCTGCGCGCCGAGGCAAGGGCGGAGAAGGCCCGTCTCAAGGCCAGGGTCGAGCGAAAGGCGCTGAAGAAGGCCGAGAAGCTGGCCCGCGAGAAGGCTGAGGCCAAAGCGAAGCTGAAGGACAAGGCGGAACGGGAGGCGAAGAAGGCGCTCAAGCTGAACGGCGGATCGCCTGAGGCCAAGGCAGTCAACGGCAAGGCGCCGAAAGGCAAGTCCCTCAAAGGCAAGCCGCTCAAAGTGAAGGCAGGCACCGGCAAGTCGCTTAATGGCAAGCACCTGAACGGCAACGGCCGCGTCAGGGGCGCGGGCAAAAAGTCGACCGAAAAGCAGCTGACGGACATGACGTCTCAGAATTCCGCGCCGGCGCCGGCCTTCCAGGCGGAGCCCGCCGTAACCCCCGAGGTCTCATCCGCCGGGCTTGTGCACTGATTTCGGCAGCAACGAATCCCCGAAGTCGACGGCCGAGCGCTGGACGATCGCGCCTGTTGCGTCGACCACGACGCGAAAGCGCCGGTGCTCGGAGAAGAAGGTCAGTCGATGCCGGCCGCTATCGGCGTCGATCCCGCGCTCGGCAAAGCTCGTGATTTTCCCTGCGCGCATTTCCTTCTGAAGCCGGGGCAGCGCAAGGCCGAGCCCATCGGCGACGATAGCCGCATCGATCTGCACAGTGCCGTTCTCGAATTCGACCGGTTTCATGCGGCGCTCCTCGTTGGGGTCATCATGCGGTCGCCGGGATTCGTTCGGGCTGCGCGGGATAGGCGCATTCCGCAAGCGTGGTGCCGTCGAGCTCGCGCATGAAGGCTTCGCGCGCGGCCGCCAGCCTTGCCTTCAGCCGGCAGCGCGGCATCAGCAGGCAATTGCCGCCGTCCTCGCGAAAGCACTCGACCAGCGGCGGCCCTTCCAGTGCGCGCACCACTTCGCCGATCGTGATCGATTGAGCGGGGCGCGCCAGCGTGAACCCGCCGCCGACGCCGCGCTGGGTACTGATGAAGCCGCTATCGGCAAGGTCGCGTACCACCTTGGCCAGATGATTGCGGGAAATGCCGAACTCGGCCGCGATCTCGCTGGTCGCAAATGACCGGCCCGGTTCGCCCGCCAGCCGCATCAGGGCGCGCAAGGCAAAATCCGTGAATGACGTCAGGCGCATGGGACCCTCGAAAGTTTCTGCTTGCAAATCCTCTATAGCAATCTAAATAGGTATTTGAAATACCTATTTAAGGGTCAATCGAGATGGAAGCGATCGTGACAGGGCCGGAGCGGCGCGCGCGGATCACCGCCGAGATCATGCAAAGAACCGGGATTACCGAGACGATGATCGAGCGCCTGGTCCATGGCTTCTACGCCAAGGTCCGCGCCGACGCCGTGCTGGGGCCGATCTTCGACGCCAGGATCAAGGATTGGGAGCCGCATCTCGCGCAGATGTGCGCGTTCTGGTCGTCGGTCGCGCTGATGACGGGGCGATACCACGGCACGCCGATGGTCATACATCTGCCGCTGCCGGTCGACGCCGATCATTTCGACCGCTGGCTCGAACTGTTCGAGGTCACGGCACGCGAGATCTGTCCGCCCGAAGCCGAAGCGCATTTCGTCGAACGGGCGCGGCGGATTGCGGCAAGCCTCGAACTCGGCATCGCCGGCGGGCAGGGCGTGATGCTCGGCAACGGGGAAAGATTTCGGCGCAACCAGGCAGGAGCAATGTGATGGCTTATCGTGCGCCTATCGTGAAGAACGAGGATGCGGGCAATCCATATGCCGGAAGCAGCCTGGTGCCGATGCTGATCATCGGGCTTGTACTGACCTTCGCGGGGATGATTGCGGCACTGGTTTTGAGTTGAAGTCTATCCTCGTCATTGCGAGCGAAGCGAAGCAATCCACGTCTCCACTTGCTGGGGCATGGATTGCTTCGTCGCTTTGCTCCCTTGCGCAAACGCCTTGCGTTTGTCGCAGGCAATGACGACTGAGGCTCAGGCCGTCACAGTATCCCCACTCTTGCGCAGGCCGATATACTGCAGCTCTGCAAATACGCCGGTGGCAATCGCCTGTACCACGATGAGGACCTGACCGAGCAGGTTCGGCGACACTGCGCCCGAGAACAGCAGCGCGATGCTGCCCAGCGTCCACGCGGCGTTGCCCACGATCACGAACAACACCAGCATCTTCATCACCGAAGACCGCGTGCCGAGCCAGCCGACCAGCGCCGTATAGGCGATCAGGAACAGGCCGCTCTCCCGCAGCAGGGCCTCGGGCAGATTGAGAAAGGGCGCGAGCACGCCGGCGCCCAGCGTCAGGGTTACCGCAGCGACGCCGCTGAAGATGGCGTCGGCGAGCAGCGCGCGGCTCAAAAATGTTGACGGACGGATCACGGTTCTCTCCTTCGTTGCTTTGGGGGTGGGGGATCGATCAGCGCTGCAGCAGCGACCGCAGCTGACGCAGCAGCCGCATCGGGCAGAGTGCCTTGCCGATCCTGTTCTCGATCGTCTGCACGTGGGCGAAAACGAAGACGCCGGTGTCGTGCACCACGGGTTCAGGCATGTTCAGCGAGCGCGCCACCAGCCAGGTGGCCAGATTGAGCGACCAGCGGAACATGGCGGCGGCGAAGTGGAAGAGGGAAAGCATCAGCATGGGTCATCTCCTGTGCCCCCAGGATGACCCGGCCCGCGACCGGTTTCGATTACCTCCGACGTAATGGAATGCATGAAATTCGCATGGTAGGTTTTCCACCATGAACGCACATGCTTCCGCGGCGCGAGCCGAACAAACCAAGGCCCACCATATCGGCGATCACCTGCGCGAATGGCGGCAGCGACGTCACCTGAGCCAGCTCGATCTCGCGGGCGATGCCGAGATATCCGCGCGTCACCTCAGTTTCGTGGAAACCGGCCGCGCCGCGCCGTCGCGCGAGATGGTGCTCAAGCTTGCTGAACGATTGGAGGTTCCCTTGCGTGAACGCAACGTGCTGCTGGTCGCGGCGGGGTTTGCGCCGGCGTTTCCGCAGCGTTCGCTCGACGATCCCGCGCTCAAATCGGCGCGGGCTGCGATCGATCTCGTCCTCAAGGCGCACGAGCCCAACCCGGCGCTGGCCTATGACCGGCACTGGAATCTGGTGACGGCCAACCGCATGGTGGCGCCGCTGCTTGCAGGCCTGCCGCCGCATCTGCTCGGGCAGCCCCTCAACATTCTGAGGCTGGCCTTTCACCCCGAGGGGCTGGCGCCGCGCACGGTCAATCTCGCCGAATGGAGCGCGCATCTTCTGGAGCGGCTGCACCGGCAGTGCGAGGCGACGGCCGATCCTGAGCTGCTCAAACTGTATCAGGAGTTGAAATCCTATCGGATGCCCGCGCGATCGGGTCCGGTCTCCGCCGACAATGTCGCAATCCCTTTCAAGCTGCGCCTCAATGACGACGTGCTGAGCTTCATCTCGACGACCATGGTGTTCGGCACACCTGTCGACATTACGCTGCAGGAGCTGGCGTTGGAGACTTTCTTTCCCGCCGACGGCCTCACGGCCGAGCGGATGCGGCAGATGGCGGCGAGTTTGCTGTAACTCGCAGGATGGGTAGAGCGAAGCGAAACCCATCATCTCTCGACGCACCGCAATCGATGGGTTTCGCTGCGCTCTACCCATCCTACGAAGCTACGCGCCGGCGGCGTAGGTCAGTTCGCCTTCTCGATCAGGCTTTCCAGCAGCCGCTTCAACTCCGCCGTGGCCTTGTCGCCGTAGTTCTCGGCGATGAAAGCTTCCTGGCTGAGTGCCAGCGAGTTCAGGCGCTGGGTCAGCGCCTTGCCGCGATCGGACGAGAACATCAGCACCTTGCGCCGGTCGTCGGCATCCTGGACCCGGTAGACGAGGGCGTCGGACACCATCCGGTCGACCATCTTGGTCAGGGTTGGATGGTTGAGAAGCACGGCTTCGGCGAGGTCACCCATCGAGTGGCCCTTGCCGTCGGAAAGGACTTTCAGAATTCGCCATTGCTCCACCGGCACGCCTTCCTTCCGGAAGCGTGCGTCGAGCTGACGATTGATCTCCCGGTTCGCCTGCGCAAGCAGATAGGCGAGATGCTCGGTGATGGGTTTGCTGGGCGATTTGGCCAAGGTTTTGAACTTCGTAGTGGAGGTTTGGATGAATATTTTAGCGCTCTTGCCAGTTCTATATGCATAGGAATCGTTGAATATTCAATATTTTCCACTACCATATTTTTTGTTGTCGATCACCTCGCCGATGGTAGTCTGATCGGCGCCGGACGTGAGTTGAAAGGAGAGCGAATTGCTCTCGCTGACGCAATTGGGAGGTTCCGGTGCGCCGTCGATGCCGCCGGAATGGCTGCTAAAGGGATTCTCTGGCGTCGGGGAAGGCGCCTCGAGGCCGGCGCTCGGCCCGTTCCGGGCGCGCGGCGACCGCAAGAAATTGCGCATAGCCAATTTTGTCGGCCTGTCGGGTCCGTCGGGAATCTGGGGCCCGGCCTCCATCAACAGCACGCTGCTCGGCGTTTCCGAGATCAACCGCCGCGGCGGCATTCTTGGCCGCGAGATCGAGGTCGCGTTCCACGACACAGGCGGTGACATCAACGAGGTGACGCGGTCGGCAGCCGACATCGTCGCGTCCGAAGAGGCCGATCTCGTGATGGGTTCGCATATCAGCGCGGTCAGGGTGGCTTTGCGCAAGGTCGTCGCCGGACGCATTCCCTATCTCTACACGCCGGTCTATGAGGGCGGCGAGCGAACGCCCGGCGTCATGGCCATCGGCGAGACACCGGGGGCACAATGGCGGCCAGCCATCGAGTGGCTCGCCAACACCAGGCAGGCGTCGAACTTCTATCTGATCGGCAGCGACTATGTCTGGCCGTGGCTCTCTCACAAGGCGATCAAGGAATACATCGCGGACGCCGGCGGGCGCGTCGTCGGCGAAGAGTTCGTGCCGATCGGCGAGCACGATCACAGCCGCCAGATCGAGCGGATCCGGGCCGCCAGGCCCGACGTGGTTCTGATCACGCTGATCGGCGCTGACAGCGTCGTCTTCAATCGTGCCTTTGCCGAGCAGGGGCTCGGCTCGCAAATGCTCCGCCTGGCCGGCGCGATGGACGAGACCGTGCTGCTTGGAATCGGCGCCGACAACACCGAAAACCTGTTCTGCGCCTCCGGCTACTTCATCGACAGGGCCTCGCGCGAGAACGATGCCTTCCTCGGTCAATACGAAGCATCGTTCGGCCGCCACGCGCCGCCGCTCGGCTCGATCGCACAGTCAAACTACGAAGGGTTGCGGTTTCTGGAGACGGTCGCAGCGCGTGCGGGATCATGGGCGAGGAAGCCGCTGCTCTCGGCCGCCGCCAATGTGGACTACCAGGGTGCGCGAGGTACCATCGGCATCCGGCGCGGCAGCGCACGCATGCCGATCTATCTTGCGGCAGCCAACGGGCTCGACTTCCGCCTGATCAAACAGTTCTGACGGCGGGCACGCATCGCTGCAGCAAAAAGGAGGAGTTGCGAAATAATTCTTGAAAAGGAAAATATTTCCGTTTCTATTGATGTGAGTGGGCTCGCCTTATGCGGCAACCTGCGTCGCGCGTTCAGGAGAAACAGGAGGAATCATCGTGACAGTAGCGCTTCCAACCCCCGATCAACTGCGCGCGGTCGCCGACCAATGCGGTCTGGCATTGACCGATGAGGACGTCGCTTCCTTCCGCGGATTGATGCAGGGCTCCGTCGATGCCTACAACGCCGTCGGTGCGATGCCCGACGAAGTCCCGATCGTCAAATATCCGCGTACGCCGGGCTATCGGCCAGGTCCGGAGGAAAATCCGCGCAACGCCTGGTACCGCAAGGCGACCGTCAAGGGTGCGGCGAGCGGCAAGCTGAAAGGCAAGGTCGTGGCGCTGAAGGACAACATCATGCTGGCCGGAGTGCCGATGATGAACGGCTCCGCGACGCTGGAAGGCTACGTGCCGGATTTCGACGCCACCATCGTCACGCGCATGCTCGATGCCGGCGCCGAGATCGCCGGCAAGGTGCATTGCGAGTCGTTCTGCATATCCGGCGGCAGCCACACCAATTCGACCGGCCCGGTCCACAATCCCCACAAGATGGGATTCTCCGCCGGCGGCTCGTCCTCGGGGAGTGCGGTCGTTGTCGCGCTCGGCGAGGTCGACATGGCGATCGGCGGCGACCAGGGCGGATCGATCCGGATGCCGTCCTCGTTCAGCGGCACCTACGGCATGAAGCCGACCTGGGGACTGGTGCCTTACACCGGCGTCATGCCGATCGAAATCTTCGTCGATCATACCGGGCCGATGACCGCGAACGTCGCCGACAACGCCCTGTTGCTCGAAGTGCTCGCCGGCGACGACGGCTACGATCCGCGCATCAAGGCGCCCAAGGTGGAGGAATACACCAAGGCGCTGGGCGGTGGCGTCAAGGGCATGAAAATCGCCGTCGTCAAGGAAGGCTTTGAGCAGGCCGGCGCCGAAGCCGCCGTCAGCGAAAGCGTGCGCGAGGCAGCCAAGCGGCTGGCGAGCCTAGGGGCCACCGTTGAAGAGGTTTCGATCCCGATGCACATGATTGCGCCTGCGGTCTGGACACCGATCGGCGCCGAAGGCATCGCCCAGACCATGATGTTCGGCGACGGCTATGGCCTCAGCCGTTCGGATCTCTATTCGACGTCGCTGATGGATTTCCACCGCGGCTGGCGCGGGCAGGCGGACTCGCTGTCGGAAACGACCAAACTGTTCCTGATGCTCGGCGTCTACATCAACAATAATTTCGGTCCGCGCTACTACGGCAAGTCTGTGAACATTTCCCGTCGCGTGACCGCGGCCTATGACAAGGTCCTGGAAAGCTACGATCTGCTGTTGATGCCGACCACGCCCATGAAGGCGACGCCGTTGCCAGCGCCGGGCGCTCCCCGCGAGGAGGTGTGTCAGCGCGCGTTCGAGATGATCACCAACACAGCGCCGTTCGATATCACGCACCACCCGGCGATGTCGGTGCCCTGCGGCATGGTCGACGGACTTCCCATCGGCCTGATGCTGGTCGGCCGGCATTTCGATGAGATGACCATCTATCGCGCGGCGCATGCCTTCGAGCAGTCCGGCGACTGGAAGAAAATGTAGCAGCCGATTGCCGCAGAGGGGCTGGTGACAAGGGTGCTGGTGATGCCACATGGATAATCTGTTCGTCGCACTGTTCGAGATCCTGAGTTTCGGCGCGATCGTCGTTCTGGTCGTGCTGGGGCTCGGGATCATCGCCAGCATGATGGGCATCTTCAACTTCGCGCAGGGCGAGTTCGTCCTGCTCGGCGCCTATGTCACCTATCTCGTCTACAGCGCGGGCCTGCCGGTCTGGCTTGGAATGCTGGCAGCGCCCTTTGTCGTCGGCGCGCTGGGGTTTGTGCTGGAGCGTACCATCGTCCGGCGATTTTACGCCGCGCCGATCGTGGCGATGCTCGGCACCTACGCGCTCGGGCTCGTCATCCGCGAGATCGTCCGCGGCTTGATCGGCGGGTTGTATCTGTCGGTCCCGGAGCCGCTCGGCGGCTCGGTCAATATCGGCACGATGCATTTTTCCACCTGGCGGCTGGTGATCATTCTCATCACCGCGCTGGTGATGGTCGGCAGCTACCTGCTTTTGTCGCGCACTGCCTTCGGGTTGCGAATCCGGGCGTCGCTGGAAAATCCCGCGCTCGCCCGCGCATCGGGCATTTCGACCAATGCGATCTATGGAGCGACATTTGCGTTCGGCGCCGCGCTCGCAGGTCTTGCGGGCGCGTTGATCGTGCCGGTGTTTTCGCTGTTTGCCGATCTCGGCCTGCGCTTCCTGATCCAGGGGTTTGTCGCCGTCATGGTCGGCGGGGTCGGCTCGTTCGCGGGGCCGGTGGCGGGCGCGGGCGTGATCGGGACGCTCGCGGCGGCACTGCCATGGATCATTCAGCCCGTGATCGCCGACGTCCTCGTGTTCGTGCTCGCCATCATCTTCATCAAGT
The DNA here is from genome assembly GCA_036565985.1 of Bradyrhizobium sp. GTDB lineage: Bacteria > Pseudomonadota > Alphaproteobacteria > Rhizobiales > Xanthobacteraceae > Bradyrhizobium. The sequence continues at coordinate 2,957 of DATCXE010000662.1, read as the reverse complement.
TTCGGCCGCAAGGCCTGATTTCAGCAAAGGGGGTCTAGTCATGTTCAGCGACCGCAACAATCTCAGTCGTCGGCGATTTCTCTCCAATTTCGCCTTTGCCAGCACCGCGATCGCCACGGGCGTGGGCAGTTGGGTCGTCCGTCCCGACTGGGCGAATGCGCAGGCGGCCCCGATCAAGGTCGGTGTCGCGACTGATCTGACTGGTCCGATCGGTTATGCCGGCAATGCGAACGCCAACGTCGCCAAGATGGTGGTGAAGGAAATCAACGACGCCGGCGGACTGCTCGGGCGGCCGCTGGAACTGTTTATCGAGGACACCGCGTCGAATGAATCGGTCGCGGTCGGCAATGTTCGCAAGCTCATTCAGCGCGACAAGGTCGATCTGGTGCTGGGCGGCATTACCAGTTCGATGCGTAATGCCATCAAGGATGTGATCGTGGCGCGCGGCAAGACTCTCTACATCTATCCGCAGCTGTACGAGGGGAAGGAATGCACGCCCTATCTGTTCTGCACCGGTCCGACGCCGGCGCAGCAGTGCGACGAATTCATTCCCTGGCTGATCAAGAACGGCGGCAAGCGGTTCGCGCTGCCGAGCGCCAACTATGTCTGGCCCCATACCCTCAACGTCTACGCACGCAAGGTGATCGAGGCCAATGGCGGCGAAGTCATCTTCGAGGAATACTACCCGCTCGACCAGATCGACTTCTCTGCGACGGTGAACCGGGTCATTTCCAACAAGGTGGACGTGGTGTTCAACACCGTGATTCCACCGGGAGTAGGGCCGTTCTTCAAGCAGCTTTACGAGGCAGGCTTCCTGAAGAACGGCGGTCGGCTGTCATGCGTCTATTACGACGAGAACACGCTCAACATCAACCAGGCTGCCGAGATCGAGGGGCTTGCGAGTTGCCTCGATTATTTCAAGGCGCTGACGCCGGAAGATCCGTTCAGCGCGAAGCTTCAGGCGGCCTATGATAAGCAGTTCCCGGGTACATTCCTGTTCGCCGCCGGAAGTGCTGCAACCGGAGCCTATCGCGCGCTCAAGCTCTGGGAAGCCGCCGTCAAGGAGGCCGGCAAGGTCGATCGCGACGCGGTCGCGGCGGCGCTCGATCACGCGAAGATCGCTGAAGGTCCGGGCGGGCCCGCGGAGATGGTTCCCGGCAAGCGGCATTGCAAGATGAAGATGTATACGGCCGTCGCCAAGGGCGGCAATTACGAGATCGTCGCGCGCAGCGCCGGCCTCGTCGATCCCAAGGAGTGCTGAGTTCAGTGCTAGCGCAATGCCGAGTGCGATGCTGAACATGCCGCAGCGGCGACCGGCCGCTGCAGAACCCCGGAGCGAATTTGCTGGCAAGTTGATGACAGAAACGACACAGACGCCGCCGCTGAGGCTTCCGCTTCGTGCCAGCCGCTCGCGCCGATGGCAGGTGCTGCCGATCATCGAAATCCTTGTGCTGCTGATCGCGGCGCTGCTGCCGCTGGTGCTGAAGGATTATCTGACGATCTATGCGACACGGGTCCTGATCCTCTGCCTGTTCGCGCTTTCGTTCGACCTGGTGTGGGGATACGCGGGCATCATGAGTTTTGGGCAGGCCGTGTTCTTCGGATCGGCCGGCTATGGTGTCGCCCTGATCGCGCGCGATCTCGGGGTGACATCGATCCTGCTGGTACTGCCGGCCGGGCTACTGATCGGGTTGGCGTTCGCGCTGCTGCTCGGCGGCTTCCTTTTGCTAGGCCGCCATCCGTCCAGCGTGATCTTCGTTTCGCTGGGCACGCTCACCGGCTCATACGCCGCGGATCGCGTGGCGCGGGGCTGGTATTATCTCGGAGGCCAGAACGGCATTCCATCGATCCCGCCGATGTCGCTCGGCAGCTACGATATCACCGAGGGGCCGGTCTATTATTATCTGGCGCTCGGCATCCTCGTAGCAGTCTATCTCCTGTGCCGCTTCCTCGTGCGGTCGCAATTCGGCCTCGCGCTGGCGGGCCTACGTGAGAACGAGCAACGGATCGCCTTCTTCGGCTACCAGGTGCAACGCCTCAAGGCGATCATCTTTTCCTTCGCCGGCGCCATCGCGGGGCTCGCAGGCAGCCTCTACGCATTTCATGAAGGCTTCGTCTGGCCCAACATTCTGGGCGTGGTGATGTCGACGCAGGTCGTGCTCTACGTCCTGTTCGGCGGCTCCGGAACGCTGATCGGAGCCGTCATCGGCACGATCGCGATCGAGGCGGTCAGTTTCTGGCTATCGAACAGCTACCAGGACATCTGGCCGATCATTCTCGGCGTGCTGCTGCTGCTGGTCATCCTGTTTCGTCCGGCCGGCCTGGTCAGCCTGATCCTCAGCGAGCGCGAGCGCGTCGGCAATTTCGGCCGGCCGCCGGGGAAGGGCGATGATGGCACTTCTTGAGGCGCGAGGCCTGGTCAAGATATTCGGCAAGCTCACGGCGCTGAACGGCGCCGATTTGACCGTCGCGGAGAACGAATTCCACGGCCTGATCGGGCCCAACGGCTCCGGCAAGAGCACGCTGATGAAATGCGTCGCCGGCGCGGAAATCCCGACATCCGGCACGGTAACGTTTGGTGGCCGCGACATCTCGCAAGCATCCCCAGCCGAGCGGGCGCGCGCCGGCATGAGCCTCAAGTTCCAGATCACCAGCGTGCTGCCGGCATTGACCTTGTACGACAACATCCTGCTGGCGCTGCAGGCGCAGACCTCGCTTCCCCGGCTGGTATTCTCGCGCACCCGCGGAATCCTGCACGACCGCGTCATGGCCATGCTGGAGCAATTCCGTCTGGTCGACCGCGCCATGGATCCGGCTTCGGCGCTCTCGCACGGCCAGCAGCAATGGCTTGAGATCGCGATGGCGCTGGCGCCCGAACCCAAGCTCTTGCTGCTGGACGAACCGACCGGCGGCATGAGTCTCGAGGAACGGCGGGTCACGGGCGAACTGCTGCAGCC
>DATCXE010000657.1:0-2694 GCA_036565985.1 Bradyrhizobium sp. | reverse complement strand
GGAGCACGCGGAAGCGGCAGCCGTGGAACGTGAAGCTTTGCCCGCGCTCGGGGATCGAACGCGCCTCGTGAATCACGAGCCCCGCCACCGTGGTCGCCTCCTCATCGGGCAAATGCCAGTTCATGGCGCGGTTGAGGTCGCGTATCGGCACCGAGCCGTCGACCACCACGGAGCCGTCGGACTGGGCGCGGACACCCGCCACCACCACGTCGTGCTCGTCGGAGATGTCGCCGACGATCTCCTCCAGAATGTCTTCCAGCGTCACCATGCCTTCGACTTCGCCATATTCGTCGACGACCAGCGCGAAGTGGGTCTTGCGGCGGCGGAAGGCCTTGAGCTGCTCGGACAAAGGCCGCATCTCCGGCACGAACCAGGGCGGCAGCATGATGGCCGACGCGTTGATGCGCGACATGTCGCCCTCGGAGGCGCGGATCGCGCGCAGCAGATCCTTGGCGTGCAGCACGCCGATGATGTTTTCCGGCTTGTCGCGCCACAGGGGAATGCGGGTGTATTCGGTCGCCAGCACCTCGCGCACCAGTTCTTCCGGCGGCATGTCGGCATTGATCATTATCATCGCGGTGCGGTGGACCATGACGTCGGAAACGGCAAGGTCGCCGAAGCGGAACACATTGTGAATGTATTCGGCCTCGCCGCTTTCGATCCCGCCGTGCACGGCGGACTCCTCCACCAGCCCTTCGATCTCGGAATCGGTAAGGATTTCGTGCTGCGAGGATTCCTTGACGCCGAGCAGGCGCAGGATCCCGCGCGAAGCGGTGTTGAGCAGCCAGTTCAGCGGCCAGAAGATCAGGTAGGAGACATGCAGCGGATAGGCGATCCATTGCGAGACCGGCATCGGCTGCCTGATCGCCAGCGTCTTCGGCACCTGCTCGCCGATCACGATATGCAGCGAGGAGAACACCAGGAACCCGGCAAGGAACGACACGAAATGCAGCGTCTTTTGCGACATTCCGAGCGGGATCAGCAGCGGTTCGAGCAGCGCCGAAACGGTGGGTTCGCCGACCCAGCCGAGGCCGAGCGAGGCCATGGTGATGCCGAGCTGGCAGCATGCCAGATAGGCCTCGATATTGCCCATCATGCCGTGCAGCAGGCGCGCGCCGAAGCGATCCTGTTCGACCATCGCCTTGATGCGGAATCCGCGGCTCTTCACCAGCGCGAACTCGGCGGCGACGTAGAACGCGTTGGCGGCGAGCAGCAGGAACGCCAGCAGCAGATTGAATGCAGTCGAACTCATGCCTGCCTCGCGACGGCCCCAGCCCTGCGCGACAAATCACTTATGCGAGGCGATCTCGTTTTCATCCCGACAGCTTCTGTTGCAGGAAGCCGCGAACCAGAGCCGGCTCGACGTCGTTTGCGACCACCGCGCGGCCGATCGCCTGCAGCAGGATGAACGTCAGCCTGCCGCGCTTGACTTTCTTGTCCTGCGCCATCAGCGCCATCAGGGCATCGGCATCCGCCAGCCCCTCCTGCGCGAAGCCCGCGATGTCCTGCAAATGGGTGGGCAGGCCCACCGAGGCAAGGTGGCGTTCGACACGGGCGGCGTCGGCATCCGAGATCATGCCGAGTTGCGCGGAAAACTCCGCCGCCAGCACCATGCCGACGGCAACGCCCTCGCCATGGAACAGGCGATCGGAGAAGCCGGTCGCAGCCTCCAGCGCATGACCGAATGTGTGTCCGAGATTGAGCAGCGCGCGCTCGCCGGTTTCGCGCTCGTCGCGGGAGACGATCGCGGCCTTGGCGCGGCAGGAGGTTGCGATCGCGTGCTCGCGCGCGGCTCCACCCGAAAAGATATCGGCATGGTTGGCTTCGAGCCAGCTGAAGAAGGCCTCGTCGCCCAGCACGCCATATTTGGCGACTTCGGCGTAACCGGCGCGGAACTGGCGCGGCGACAGCGTATCCAGCACGGAGGTATCGGCGATCACCAGAACCGGCTGATGAAACGCGCCGAGCAGGTTCTTGCCCTGCGGCGAGTTGATGCCGGTCTTGCCGCCGACGGAAGAATCTACCTGCGCCAGCAGCGAGGTCGGCACCTGCACGAAATCGACCCCGCGGCGCAGGATCGCTGCGGCAAATCCGGCGAGATCGCCGACCACGCCGCCGCCGAGCGCGATGACGAGATCGTTGCGTTCGATCTTGGCCGCGATCAGCGCCTCAGAGACCTTTTCCAGACCGGCATAGGTTTTCGATGCCTCGCCTTCCGCGACAACGATTCGCGACGACGGAACGCCGGCCTCGGCCAGCGAACGCTCGGTTTGCTCCAGCCAGTGCCGCGCCACGGTGTGATCGGTAACGATCGCCGTCCGCACCCCCGGCCGCAACGCGCCGACGCGCGCGCCGAGCGACTGAAGTACGCCGCGGCCGATGACGATGTCATAGGCGCGGTCGCCCAGCGCGACGTCGACGGTAATGTCGGCGGAATGTTTCAGTGGCGCAGTCATTTCGTTGGCACAGTCATGGCGTGACGCTCATCAGTCCGTTGTTGGCTGGGCTGCCGGGCCGCCGGCACACAGGCGGGCGCGCAGGGCATCGATACATTCGTCGACGATGCGGTCGTGCGGCACGTCGCGTGAGGCGATCGTGAGATCGGCGCTCTGGTAGACCGGCTCGCGCGCTTCGAGCAGGCGGCTGACGGTCGCCTCCGGATCCGCGGTCTGCAGCAGCGGCCGGTTCCGATCG
>DATCXE010000647.1:0-6327 GCA_036565985.1 Bradyrhizobium sp. | reverse complement strand
GGATCGGATGGGAAACGACGCTGCTCAGGGGGATCAACACGGTCTACAGATACAACACCGTGAATGTTCCGACGCCGACGATCGGTCCCCCGATCACCGCTAACCGGCAATTTCAGAACACCGCCCCTGAATTTGCGCTGGTCTACAAATTGAACCCCGAGTGGCAGTTTCGTAGCCGCGTTGCCACGGGTTACGGAACGCCGCAGGCTGGAAACCTGTTCGTGCTTTCGAACGGACAGAACGGCAACAACACAGGGCTGAAGACGCAGCAGAACCTGGGCTACGACATTGGATTCGACTGGACGCCGAACAGCGCGCTGACCCTGAGTGCGACCGGTTTCTACGAATTCTTCAAGAACGAGCTGGTGACGCAGGCCACCCCGGTCGGTGCTCCAAACGCGAGCTTCACGTTCAATGCGCCCCGGTCCGAACACCGCGGGGTGGAGATCGCGGCCGACTGGAAGTTCCATCCCGGCTGGCGGTTCACCGCGGCCTATACCTATCTCGACGAGGTCTACACCGAGTACATCGAAAACCTCACCAACGGCGCGGTGTTCAGTTTCAACCGCGCGGGCAACAGGATCCCCGGCATCTCGCCGAACGAACTCACGGCGCGGCTGGGCTATGACCATATGTGGGGGCCGCTTGCGGGTCTGGGCGGCTTCGTCGAGGTTCAGTGGAAAGACTCGTTCTACATGGACAACGCCAACCTGCTGAAGGCGCCCGGCTACGAACTGGTCAATCTCAACGTCCACTACAAGACGGATCTCATTTCCGATTACTTCAAGTCGCTGAATTTGTATTTCGAAGTCAGGAACGTGTTCGACCGGACCTATGTCGCCTCCGCCAACAATATCGGCAACACGGTCACGACAGCCGGCGTTCAAAATCTCGGGAACGTGCTGGCGAACACCACGGGCTCGATCTACGCCGGTTCGCCGCGCGCGTTCTTTGCGGGAATGAAAGTGGCATTCAAATGATAGGGATGACCAACAGCGGAGCCAAAGCCATGCTACGAACCGGATTGGTCGCGACGCTCGCCCTCGCATTGTGGCACACGGCCGCCGGCGCGCAGATGAGCCATCATCAGCATGCCTCGGAAGCGGCGTGCGAGGACGTCGTGTTGCGATGCGCGTCGAAAGTCACGCCCGCCTTCGCAGCCGACGGAACACTCTGGCTTGCCTGGATGGCCGGAGGCAAGATCTCGGTTGCGAGTTCCAGCGACGCCGGCCGCAGCTTTTCGACGCCGGTCCAGGTGACAAAGGAAAAGCTCAATCTCGATTGGGGGCCGGACGCGCGTCCCCAGATCGTCGTCGGGAAGAATGGCGGCATCGCGCTGGCGTTTTCGCTGTTCAGGGACAAGGCGTTCAACGGCCAGGTGCTCGCCGCGAAGTCGGCCGATGGCGGCAAGAGCTTTGCCGAGCCGAAACCGATCACGTCAAACAACGAGAGCCAGCGTTTCGTGGCGCTGGGGCTCGATGCCGATGGTTCGGTGTTTGCCGCCTGGATCGACAAGCGGAACCGGGTGCCGGCGAAGCAGGAAGGCAAGAAGTACGAGGGAGCAGGGCTGTTCTTCGCGTCGTCGAAGGACGGAGGCGCTGTCTATACCGAGGCGCAATTGGCCACCGACAACACCTGCGAGTGCTGCCGGCTCGGTGTGGCGTTCGCCGGCCCCGGCCGGCCCGTGGTCGTGTTCCGAAACATCTTCGAAGGCGGCATACGGGACCATGCGGTCATGACATTTGCCGATCCGGCGACGCCGGGCGAGGTCCGCCGTGTCAGCAAGGACGACTGGCAGATTGCCGCGTGCCCGCATCATGGGCCAAGCCTTTCGATCTCGGCCGCAGGCGCCTATCACGTGACCTGGTACACCAATGGCAAGGCGCGCACAGGATTGTTCTATGCCCGCTCGGAAGACGAGGGGCGTACGTTCTCCGAACCGATTGCGATCGGTCGCGCCGATCGCAATCCCACCCGGCCTTACGTGCTTGCCGGCCCGCGCGGCACCACCATGGTCTGGAAGGAGTTCGATGGCGAGAAGACCACTGTCAACGCGATGACCTCGCATGACGACGGCAAGAGCTGGTCGAAGCCGGTTGCAATCGCCACGACAGCGGACACATCCGATCACCCGCTGCTGGTCAGCGATGGACACAAAACCTATCTTTCATGGATGACCAAGGCCGACGGCTATCGGCTGCTGGCGATCGGAGACGAGTCATGATGCGGGCCGTTCTTGCCGCGATATTCTGGTTTGCCATCCTAGCGCCCGCGCCGGCTGCGGAGACGGCGTCTCAGCTCAAGCCGTTCGGGCGCGGAAGCTGGCAGGAGATTCAGCGCGCCCATGCCGGGCGTCCCACCATCGTGCATTTCTGGGGCGTGACGTGCGGCCCCTGCAAGGTGGAATTGCCGCTGCTCGGGCAGTTCATGAAGGAACACGGCGCCATCGACATGGTGACGATCAGCGCGGACCTCGTTCCCAATCTGCCGTCCGCAGCGCGCGCGATGCTGGAGAAAGCAGGGCTCGGGTCCGCGGAGAACTGGATCTTCGACGACGGCTTCGTCGAGCGGTTGCGGTTTGAAATCGATCCGGCCTGGCAGGGCGAGATCCCGCGCACCATCCTGATTTCGCGCAGCGGCGAAACCACGACGATCGAGGGCTCCGCCGAAATGGCGGACATCCAGAAATGGTTCGAGCAGCAGCAAACCGCAGCGCGATAAGGCGGGAAAGCCCGTCTTTGCCGGCATCGGTATAGGTGGTAGACAACCGCTCCAAACAAAGGTTGTTTGCTCACCCGATAGGAACCGAAAGTCGGATCATGAAGAACGTTACATCGATGCTCGCTTGCGTCGCCGCGCTGCTGGTTGCGGCCGCTACACCCGCGGGCGCCCAGGGAGCCAGGGCAGGGGACATCGTCGTCACGCAGGCCTGGAGCCGTGCGACGCCCGGTGGCGCGAAGATTGCCGGCGGATATCTGACCATCGAAAACAAGGGGACGTCGCCGGATCGGCTGGTCGGCGGCACGGGCGACATTGCAGGCAAGGTCGAGATCCACGAGATGGCCATGAACAATGGCGTGATGACGATGCGTCCGCTCGACAAGGGACTGACGATCGAGCCGGGCAAGACCGTCAAGCTGGCGCCGGGCGGCTATCATCTGATGCTGATGGACCTGAAGAATCCGCTCAAGCAGGGTGAAAAGGTGCCGTTGACGCTCGAATTCGAGAAGGCCGGCAAAGTGTCGCTGTCGCTCGATGTGCAAGGCGTCGGCGCGCAGGCGCCTGCGGATCATTCCGGCGGGCATATGAAGAAATAGGGGGCAGCCGCACTGGCCCTGGTAGTGTTCGTCGCCGCTGGCAGATGCGGCGTGACGCTGCGAGACTGTTTGACGTGACATCGCCGGGTGGGGCGGCGACAACGCTCGCGATGACACGTCCATGGCCAACTGGCTGATCGTTGGCCTTCCTTGGCCTTCTCCGGTTGAACGAAGGCAACCCCGCCTATAAGTTCAGGCATCTGTTCAGGCTTGGCGGGGTTTTTAACAAGGTCCTTCGCCTTGCTGCCCGAAGTGATTGTTTTTATTCATATTAGGTCATTCAGCCGCCCGGTGATTTGCGGTTCACGTATCGCATCAGCATCGGCGAGAGGTCGAAATGCTGTACCGGTTTGCCGAGTTCGAGATCGACGTCAGCCAGCAGGAGCTGCGCCGGCTCGGCTTGGCCGTTCACATCGAGCCGCAAGTCTTCGACCTCATCGTTCACCTGGTGCGCAACCGCGATCGGATTGTCAGCAAGGACGAGTTGATCGAAACGATCTGGAACGGCCGGATCATCTCCGAGGCCGCGCTCTCCAGCCGCATCAATGGCGCCCGGCGTGCCCTTGGAGACAGCGGGGCCGACCAAACCCTGATCCGCACGTTGCACAAGCGCGGCTTCCGGTTCGTCGGCGATGTGCAGACCGTCAGCGCGCCGGAAGCGGATGCGAAGTCGGCCAGACTTGTTCCCGACAGCAGCCCTCCATCTATCGACGTTGCTGCCGGCGGACCGGTTTCTCTCGAAGTCTCCCGGCTTGGCGACGTTGTCTCGGAATCCGTGAAGGCCGAGGCCATCACGCGATCGTCCATCGCCGTGCTGCCGTTCGGGAATATGTCTGATGATCCGGAGAACGACTATTTCAGCTACGGCCTGACGGAAGACATCATTCGCCTGCTCGCCCGCAACCGGTGGCTCTCGGTGATCTCGCGGCACTCGACCATCGCGTTCCAGGGACGAGCGGTGGATGCCCGCGAAGTCGGCGAGCTGCTCGGCGTGAGGTACGTGATGGTCGGCAGCGTTCGCAAGAGCAGGGATACGGTGCGGATCACGGCGGAACTCGTCCGGGCTGCCGATGGCAAGCAATTATGGTCCGACAAATACGACCTGCAGCTCGAATATATCTTCGATATCCAGGAGGAGATGGCCCGCCAGATCGCGGCGACGATCGAGCCTGAGCTGTCGAAGGTCGAGCAGCAACTCGCCTCACGCAAGGCGCCGGAAAGCCTGGATGCCTGGGATTGCTACCAGCGAGGCTTGTGGAATCTTTGGCGGTTTACCACGCCGGGATTCGACACGGCCGAAACTTACTTCCAGCGCGCGATCGACGCCGATCCCGGTTTCGCGCGCGGCCATGGCGCGCTCAGCTACGTCAACCTGCAGCGTGCGTTTATCGACGAGCCGAAAGACCGCGTGGCGCGGCTGGAAACGGCGTTGCGCCAGGCGCGTCACGCGGTGTCGCTCGACGAACTCGATTGCTTTTGCCACTGCGCGCTCGGGCGCGCGCTGTGCCTGACCCATCAGAACGACGAAGCGCTGGCCGCGCTCGACGTGTCGCTCGAGCTCAATCCAAGCTTTGCGCAGGCTTACTTCGCTCAAGGGTTCAACATGCTCTGGTACGGGCGGGAAATCGAAGCGGAAACGCTGCTCGATCGCGCAACCATGCTCAGCCCGCGCGACAGCCATATTTCAAGCTTCCACCATGTCCGCTCCTGGGCGCATTTTTCCCTCGGCGAGTACGACATCGCGGTCGAGTTCGCCCGGCGGGCCACCCGGCAGCCCACCGTCACCTATCAGGCCTTCGCGACGCTTGCGTCTTCGCTGGGCCACCTTGGCGACCGGACGCAGGCGGAAATGGCGGCGAACGAGCTGCGGCAACGCAAGCCGAACTACAGCATCGGCACGGCGCGGCAGGAGTTCTTCTTCTGCAACGACGCGGGCTTCATCGACCGGTTCGTCGAAGGCCTGCGCGTCGCCGGCATCTCCGACGCCTGACCCGACGCGCCTGATCTGGCGCAAAGACCGGATTTGACGCGCCCGGTCGGCCTGTTTGCCGACATGTCGCGGCGGCGGCCGCCCACCGAACGAGAAATCAAGAGTATCTGGAGGTTCTCTGAACACGGGCTTCAAGCCGGATAAGCCAGCTTGAGCCATATTGCGCCGCATGAACCGGCGAGATTTCATTTCATTTGTTGGCGCTGCGATGGCCTGCCCGGCCACAGCTTTCGCGCAGGATTCGGCGCGGGTTTATCGGATTTACTGGCTCTCGACCCAGTCGCAGCCCGATCCGTTCCTCGATGGTTTCCGCGAGGGGCTGCGTGCACGGGGTTACGTTGAGGGCAGGAACGTCGTTCTCGAATTGCACTATGCGATCGGCAACCCGCAGGCGCTGCGCGAGGTGGCGAACGAACTCAGGCGCGGCAAGGTCGACCTGGCCGTGTCGAGCGGGCCGGCGACGCGCGCCATGACGACGGTGGCGGAAGTGCCGGTCCTGTTCGCGCTGAGCGGCGACCCCGTGGAACTGGGCCTCGTCAAGAGTCTCGGGCAGCCCGGCGGCAACTTCACCGGTTCGACCTTCCTGTCGCTCGAATTGGCGGGCAAGCGGGTTGAATTGCTCAAGGAAGCCTTTCCGAATCTGCGCAAGCTCGCGGTGCTGTCGAACGCCAATCATCCGGGAGAGCAATCGGAGTGGCGTGCGACCAGGGAGGCCGCCGAGAAGCTCGGTATCGCGCCGCTGTATGTTCCCTTCGCCGGCGCCAACGAACTGGACAGCGCACTTGGCCTGGTGGGAGACGCGCATGCGGATGCGCTGCTCGTGTTCCCTGATGTGCTGACGATGGTGCACCGGACCAAGATTGCTGATTTCGCCATCGCGCACCGGCTGCCGTCGATGTTCGGCTGGAGCGAATACTGCGACGCGGGCGGATTGCTGAGCTATGGCGCCAACCAGCGGGCAACCTATTTCTGGCTCGCGACCTACGCCGACCGGATCCTGCGCGGCGAAAAGCCCGCCGA
>DATCXE010000640.1:0-7533 GCA_036565985.1 Bradyrhizobium sp. | reverse complement strand
ATGGCGCCCAGGATCGAGGAGGCGCCGGCCAGATGCAGCGAGAGAATGGCGAAGTCGACCGCGGGGCCGGGATGGCCGGAGGTCGAGAGCGGCGCGTAGATGGTCCAGCCCGCGCCGACGCCGTTGGCGCCCGGTTCGCCCTCGACGAAGGTGGACATCAGCAGCAGCGCGAACGAGGCCGGCAGCAGCCAGAACGAAATGTTGTTCATGCGCGGGAACGCCATGTCGGGGGCGCCGATCATCAGCGGCACGAACCAGTTGCCGAAGCCGCCGATCATCGCCGGCATCACCATGAAGAAGATCATGATCAGGCCGTGCGATGTCACGAACACATTATAGGTGTGGGATTCGTGGAAGAACTGGACGCCGGGATACATCAGCTCGATGCGGATCGCGATCGACATCGCCGCACCGATGACACCCGCGAAGATCGCGAAGATAAGGTACATCGTGCCGATGTCCTTATGGTTCGTCGAATAGACCCAGCGCCGCCATCCGGTCGGATTGGCATGCGCGTGGTCGTCATGGGCGTGATCGTGGTGTGTCGCTGCGGTCGTTGCCATTTTGAAATCCTGCCTTGCAGTCCCTTTTAGGACCCTTTCAGGTCCCGTCGCCCTTGCCCCGATTGCCGCGCCTTACTGCTGCGCGGGCTGACCAGCCGAGGCGTAGGTGTTCGCCGGGTTGGTCGCGTACTTTTTCTTCGCAGCCTCAACCCAGGCCGCGAATTCCTGGTCCTCCACTACCCGCACCGCGATCGGCATGAAGGCATGATCCTTGCCGCACAGTTCGGAGCACTGACCGTAATACATGCCGACCTTGGTCGCCTTGAACCAGGTCTCGTTGAGGCGGCCGGGGATCGAGTCGATCTTGATGCCGAAGGCCGGCACCGCGAAGGCGTGAATGACGTCGGCACCGGTGGTCTGGACGCGGATGACCTTGTTGACCGGCACCACCATCTCGTTGTCGACGCCGAGCAGGCGCGGCTGCTTGTCGGCCGCCATCAGCGAGTCGAACTCGAACTTGCCGTTATCGGGGTACGAATAGCTCCAGTACCACTGCTTGCCCGTGGCCTTGACGGTCAGATCGGCCTTGGGAATGTCGAGCTGCAGGAACAGCAGGCGGAATGACGGCACCGCGATGCCGACCAGAATCAGCACCGGAATCAGCGTCCAGGCCACCTCGATCAGCGTGTTGTGGGTGGTCTTGGAGGGGACCGGGTTGGCCTTGGCGTTGAATTTCATCACCACCATGACCAGCAGCACCAGCACGAAAAGCGTAATCAGCGTGATCAGCACAAGCAGGAAATTGTGGAACCAGACGATGTTTTCCATCACCGGAGAGGCAGCCGGCTGCAGCGTGACTTCCCACGGCTGCGGCTGCGCCGCCAAAGCCATCCCACCGGAAACGAGCGTCATGCCCGCCACCGCTAACCCCAGCAACCGCCGGCCGATCTGGCCACTCGACATCTTCATGCCGCTCGCGCTCCCTTGAATAAGTCCCCAAAGCATTGCCGCCGGATGGCCGCAAATGCCGCACGATCCGCTCTCACAAACGGCCAACCGGAGGTACTTCAGAAGTACACCTTCAAAAGTACCTGCAACAGTACCTTGGGCCAGATCGTTAGAACGCGTCGAAATCCAGCCTCTCAAACCATAATTCTAAGGCTCTCGCAATGCAGTAGTGGGACCCCAAGCCATGCGTTACCGGCTATTCGACAGATGTCAGGTTTTCCAGCTGAATCAGGCAAAACCCGCGCCTTTGCCGGCCGGCGCGGCTTGACAGGCGGATTGCCGGATGTAGGCAAAGTGAGGGTGTTTTCAGGAGGCGTGATTCGGCTTGCCCTGCACCCTTTCCGGCGCGAGAAGGGTCTGCCGGCCGCCTTCATGACGCCGTCATTGCGTATCAGTCCAGTTGATCCCAGTTGCAGAGCGTACGGCCTGGCCGGAAAACTCATGGCAATGCTGGAAATTTCACTGGTACAGCTGGAACTTTACAGAGGATCGACCCGGATGGGGCGTTCGATACATCAGGCAAGGTATGGTACAGGATCCGCCCGCTGGCTCGGCGGCCTGCTCGCCGCCGCAATCCTGTTCGGCCTGACCCAGGCAGCCAGCGCCCAGGGCGCGGTGCGGTCGGTTCATGGCGACTGGCAGATCCGCTGCGACACCCCGCCAGGGGCGCAGGGCGAACAATGCGCCCTGATCCAGAGCGTGGTCGCCGAGGACCGCTCCAACGCCGGCCTCACCGTGATCGTGCTGAAGACCGCCGACCAGAAGAGCAAGCTGATGCGGGTGGTGGCGCCGCTAGGCGTGCTGCTGCCCTCCGGCCTCGGCCTGAAGCTCGACAATCAGGACGTCGGCCGCGCCGGTTTCGTCCGATGCCTGCCCAACGGCTGCGTGGCCGAGGTGGTGATGGACGAAAAGCTCCTGGGGCAGCTCCGTGGCGCCAAGACCGCAACTTTCATTATCTTTGAGACGCCCGAAGAGGGCATCGGCTTTCCACTCAGCCTGAACGGGCTGGGTGAAGGGTACGACAAGCTGCCGTGACCGGCAGCTAAAACACCAGGCCCATGAGGACCAGGTTTTCGTAAACGCCCTCGACCAGAATTCGCTTTCGCTGCACGCCTTCGACGGCAAAGCCGAATTTCTTGTAAAGCGCGATCGCGATAACGTTGTTTTCCCGAACCGTCAGTTCGACCCGATGCAGCCCGAAGGCCCGAGCCGCGTCGAGCGCCTGCCGCATCAAACGCCCGCCGATTCCCTGCCGGCGGAATTCCGGCAGCATGGCGATGCCGAGAACGCCGACATGGGCATAAATCGGTCTCGGATTCGGCACGATATCGCACCATCCGACGACTTGCCCGCCCGACACCGCGACCAGTTGCGGATAACCTTGCCTGATATTGTTGAGAACGAAGGTCCGGGTCTGCTCCGGCGGCGGTGCTTCCAGAAACGCCAGATAGCGCCGCTCACGGGCAACGAAATCGAGCGCTCGATGAAAGCTTTCGATATGGTCTTGCGTTATCGGAACAATTTCGACTGAAGGCATCGTCTCGGCAACGTGTTGATCCCGCCCCTCGCGGAACGGTTGGGAAACAACTATCTTGGATAGGATACTCCCACAACGGACGGATTTGATGACCAATCCTGCGACAACCTCCCTTCTCGACCGCGCCAACCTCGACCGCGATGCCGTCCGACGCGAGATCGCGCGAGGACTCGACGGCGCCGACGACGGCGAGCTGTTCCTGGAATATGGTCAGACCGAAGCGCTCGGCTTCGACAATGGGCGGCTGAAGCAGGCGACCTACGACACCAGCCAGGGGTTCGGGCTGCGGGCCGTGAAGGACGACGCGGTCGGTTACGCGCATTCCTCCGACGTCTCGCTGCCGGCGCTGATCCGCGCCGCGGATGCGGTCGCTGCCGTCCGCGGCGGTTACAGCGGCAAATTCGCCGCAGCTCCTGCGCACACCAATGTGCGCCTCTATGGCGACGAGAACCCGCTGGATGCGCCGGGGTTCGAGGCCAAAGTGAAATTGCTGGCTGAAATCGACGCTTACGTCCGCGACAAGGATCCGCGGGTGCGGCAGGCCTCGATCAGCCTGGGCGCCACCTGGCAGGTGGTCGAAATCCTGCGCCCCGACGGCGAAAGCTATCGCGACATCCGGCCCTTAGTGCGGGTCAACATTTCCGTGGTCGCCGGCCAGGGCGACCGCCAGGAAAGCGGCAGCAGGGGCTATGGCGGACGCGAGGGCTATGCGCGCTTCATCGAGACCAAGGCGTGGCGCGAGGCCGCCGACGGCGCGATCCGCGAGGCGCTGATCAATCTGGAATCGGTCCCCGCCCCCGCCGGCGAAATGGACGTCGTGCTGGGCGCCGGCTGGCCCGGCGTGATGCTGCATGAGGCGGTCGGCCATGGCCTCGAAGGCGATTTCAACCGCAAACAGACGTCAGCTTTCGCCGGACTGATGGGCAAGCAGGTCGCGGCCAAGGGCGTCACCGTCGTCGACGACGGCACCATGGCCTCGCGGCGCGGTTCTCTCTCGATCGACGACGAGGGCACGCCGACCAACCGCACCGTGCTGATCGAGGACGGCATTCTTGTCGGCTACATGCAGGACCGCCAGAACGCGCGGCTGATGAACATGAAGCCCACCGGCAACGGCCGCCGCCAGAGCTACGCCCATGTGCCGATGCCGCGCATGACCAACACCTACATGCTGGCGGGCGGCCGTGATCCCGCGGAAATTCTGGCCTCCGTGAAGAACGGCATCTACGCCGCGAATTTCGGCGGCGGCCAGGTCGACATCACCTCGGGCAAATACGTGTTCCAGTGCACCGAGGCCTACAAGATCGAAAACGGCAAGGTCGGCGCGCCGCTGAAGGGCGCGATGCTGATCGGCAACGGGCCGACCGACCTCCACCGCATCACCATGATCGGCAACGACCTCGCGCTCGATACCGGCATCGGCACCTGCGGCAAGAACGGCCAGGGCGTGCCGGTCGGCGTCGGCCAGCCGACGCTGCGCATGGAGAAGATCACGGTCGGAGGAACAGGCTAGTGAGCGAAGCCAAAGAAATGTCCCCGGCCAAGCCGGTGAGCTGGCGTGCGCAGGCCGCGCAGCTGGCCGCAATCGTGGCCGTCGTGTTCCTCGCCAAGGGCGCGATCGCCGAGCCGTTCTACGTGCCATCGGGCTCGATGGAGCCGACGCTCCTGATCGGCGACGCGCTGGTGGCGTCGAAATATCCCTACGGCTACGGCGCGGCCTCGCTTCCGATCCAGATCACGCTGCCGGAAACCGGGCGGCTGTTCGGCGAAACGCCGAAGCGCGGCGACGTCGTCGTGTTCCGCTGGCCGGGCGACCGGGCGCAAGCCTGGGTCAAGCGCGTGGTCGGGTTGCCGGGCGACCGCATCCAGATGCGTCAGGGTCAGCTCTTCATCAACGACCATGCCGCCGCGTTGCAGCCCGATGGCGTCGGCGAGGCCGAGAACGATCGCGGCGGCAGCGAACGCGCCTACCGCTTCACCGAAACGCTGCCGAACGGCGTCAGCCACGCGATCTTCAAGATTCACGACAACGGCCGTCTCGACAACACGCCGGAAGTGACGGTGCCGCCGGGAAACCTGTTCGTGCTCGGCGACAACAGGGACAATTCCGCCGACAGCCGCGTCGCGGTGCGCGACGGCGGCGTCGGCATGCTGCCGATCGACAATCTGATCGGCCGGGCCGACGCGGTGGTCGGCTCGTGGGATCTCGGCATGCGCAGCCAGCCGGTGTGGACGTGGCTGTCGGGTTTTCGGCTGGCGCGGTTTTTCACCTCGGTGCATTGACGGAACCTCATGGTGAGAAGCGCGTCTTCGCGTGTATCGAACCACGAGACCCGGAACGTCCAAGGCCCTTCGAGACGCGCGCGAATGCGCGCTCCTCAGGGT
This sequence comes from Bradyrhizobium sp., assembly GCA_036565985.1. Classification (GTDB taxonomy): domain Bacteria; phylum Pseudomonadota; class Alphaproteobacteria; order Rhizobiales; family Xanthobacteraceae; genus Bradyrhizobium. The sequence goes on along the minus strand of DATCXE010000640.1, from coordinate 2,100 downwards.
GAGGGAACAAATACAAATACATGACCTTCGACGACGTCAGAAAATTCGCACTGGCGTGGCCGGAGGTCGCGGACGGCACGTCCTACGGGACACCGGCGCTCAAGGTCCGCAAGAAGCTGCTCGCGCGGCTGAAGGAAGACGGCGACAGCCTGGTGATGCCGGGAGTACCGCAAGACGAGCGCGAGATGCTGGTGGAAAGCCGGCCCAAGGTGTTTTACTTCACCGATCACTACCGCGATTATCCGATTGCGTTGATCCGCCTTTCCAAGGCCAACCGCGCCCTCGTCGAGCCGCTGTTGCGCCGGCAATGGCGGGCGCTGGCGTCGAAGAAGGCTGTGCGGGAATTCGATCTCGAAGCGTAGATGCTCATGGACCGAGACCAATTCCTCGCCGCAGCCCTGCGCAACCCCGTCAATGAAATCATCGTAGAAGAATTATTCGAGCTGAAACTGCCCGACGCCTGGCTGGTTTCCGGATGCCTGGTGCAGACGGCATGGACCGTGCTGACGGGGCGCGCGGTCGATCACGGCATCAATGATTACGACGTGTTCTATTTCGATCCCGATACGTCGTGGGAAGCGGAGGACGCCGTCATCCGAACGCTGGCGGCGCGTTTCGCCACGCGCGGTATCAAGGTCGAAGCGCGCAACCAGGCACGCGTCCATCTCTGGTATCCCGAAAAACACGGCCTGCCCTATCCGCCACTGCGTTGCTCCACCGAGGGCATCGACCGCTTCCTGACCAGGAATACGCAGATCGGAATCCGGCGCACGGGCGATGGCTATGAGGTTTACGCGCCGAATGGTTACGATGATGTCGAAGGGCTGATCGTGCGGCCGAATCCGGGAGCAAATTTCTCGGCGGCGAATTATGACGCGAAGGCTGCGCGGTGGAAGGCGCTGTGGCCGGAGATCACGGTGCTGCCGGCGGAATGAAGCCGCAGCTGCGGTCCCGGGACAATGATCTCGTGTCCCGGACGCGGTGCGGCACGAGTGACGCTCCGCAGAGCCGGGATCCCGTTGACGATAGGCCCCGGCTCGGCAGCGCACCACGCCGCAAGAGCGGCGCGCTGCGCCGCGTCCGGGGCACGAGTGGCCTGCGACCCTACCTGACCACGCCGGAGGTAAACCCCGCCTTCCTGCGCGGCGGCTTGATGTCCTTCTTCAGGAAGCATTGCGCTTCCTTGCCGGCATAACCCGGCCGCGCATAGGTCCAGGCGCGGCACTTGCTGTCGGCCGCGCAGGCGGCCTTGCAGGCGTCGTCGCCTTCGCTGCCCTTGAGGTCGAAATTCTTGTAGTCGCCACCGAACCGGTCGATCGAGGTTTCGACCGCGCCGTTGCGCGGCTCGACCACGCCGGCGCCACGCACGCCGGACACGCAGCAACTGTTCTGCACGCGCGCCGGCACGCTGCCCTTGAGCCAGCAGACCGCGCCGCTGGTGATGTCGGTCGGATAGTTGAAGCTCCAGGCCCGGCACCGCCGGTCGCGCTCGCACACCAGCGCACAATCCGCCGGATCGCCGGAGATCACGGGCGCGCTCATGTAGTCGCTGCCGGGACGGTCGAAATTGGCCTGCGCCAGTGCCGGGCGCGCGGATATGGCCGCCGCCAGGAAGGCGAGCGCCACCATACCCGCCCTGAACAGGCGACCGGTCTCCATCTGCGATGCTTTCTGGTCCGCGCTTTGTCGTGGGCGGGCATTTGAGCGCCATCAACCTGTACGGCGGATGAACGGCCCAAGAAACAGGCAACCCATTTAATTAAAAGGCGTATTCCTGATAGACCGGTTCCACGGAGCCGCCCCAGGGCCCGTTGAATTTCTCCAGCATCTCTTCGGCCGGGGTGCGGCCTGATTCGAGAATCCGCTCCAGCGGTTCGAGGTGGCGGCTCTCGTCGCGACCGAAATGATCGACGCGGTTGCGCCGCCGCAAGCCTGCATGGGACAGTTTCAGGCATTCCCGGGCGACCTCGAACAAATAGCGATTCTTGATCCTGGCCTTGAAGCCCAAGCGCGGGACGTCGTCGCGCAACGCCTGGCGCTCCGCCGCATTCCAGTGGCGGACCAGTTCCCAGGCCGCATCCAGGCTGTCGTTGTCGTACA
>DATCXE010000633.1:0-7356 GCA_036565985.1 Bradyrhizobium sp. | reverse complement strand
CCAGCAGCTGCGGCGTGATGCCGACATTGCCGGCGACGCTGAGATGCGGAAACAGCCCGCCGCTCTGGAACACGTAACCGATCCGCCGGCGCAGCGGTATCGGATCGACGTTGCGCACGTCCTCACCTTCGACGGTGATCGTGCCGCCGTCGGCCTCGATCAGCCGGTTGGTGAGCCGCAGCAGCGTGGTCTTGCCCGAGCCGGAGCCGCCCACGATGGCCAGAAACTCGCCTTCGGCAACCTCGAGCGAGACGTCGTCGACGGCCACCACGTGGCCATCGTCGAAGGTCTTGGCGACATGCGCGTAGGCGATCAGCGGAACTGCAGTCATTGGGCACGGCCTCGACTCTTACCCGGGGGCGGCATAGTGATAGCCGATATCAACGGCTGTTGTGACCCGTCGGCCGTGGATTTTGCCGGGAATGTGTGGTCGGCCGTTCCGGCAGGCGCAATCGCTTGACGGGCGGTTGCCGAATCGGGGCGACGATTGGCGGGGCGGCGTGAGCAATCAGCAGCACAGCTATGAATACTGGCTCGGCGAGTTGGTCGCGAAGCACCCCGGGCGCGGTGTCGAGCGTTCGATCAGGCCAGGCGCCACGATCCGCCGCGCCCGCGCCGTACTCGACATCATCGGCGTCACGAAAGTGGCCGAGCTGACGGATCTCGACCGGGTCGGCATCCCAAACTTCATCGCGGTTCGGCCGGACGATCTCGGGCCGGGCATCTCCTATTACAATGGCAAGGGAACGACGCGCGCCGATGCGCATGCGGGCGCCTTGATGGAAGCGGTCGAGCGTCATGCCGCCGAGCGCCATGACGGCCCGATCGTCGCTGCGTCCCACTATAACCTCCGGCACCGGCATTCCTGTATCGACCCGCTGGAAATTCACGTCCCGATGGCTCGCAGCTACAGCGAAGACCTGTTGCTGGAGTGGACCCTGGGCTTCGATCTGCTGACGCGCCAGCCGACCTATGTGCCCGTGAACTGCGTCGTCTGTCCCTACCATTCGTTTTCTGCAACCACGCTGTTCTATTCGAGCACCAACGGTCTCGCGTCGGGGAATACCCGGCTCGATGCGCTCTGCCATGCACTGTGCGAGGTGATCGAACGGGATGCCGCCGCCCTGGCCATGGCAAGCGCCGACGTCAGGCCCGCCGTCGCGTCCATTCTCGCGGATATCGGATTCGATGGCGCGCTGTCGCCGGAGCGCGACGACCCGCCGCTGATCTCGCTGCGCGGGCTGCCGCGTCCGGCGGCGGCACTGGTCGGCAAGCTGCAGCGGGCAGGGCTCGAGGTGCAGCTTCGAAATCTGACCTCGGCCACGGGAATCCCGACCATCGATTGCGTCATCAGCGATCCGCACAGCGCAGTCAGGCCGAATGCGCATGGCGGATGCGGGACGCATCCGGATGCCCGGATCGCGCTGACGCGCGCGCTGACCGAGGCCGCGCAAACCCGGCTGGGATACATCCAGGGCGGACGGGAGGACTTGCCGGACTTCGCCCCCGCAGAGGGAAAGCCGCCGGAGCCGACATGGAATCGCTGGGGCGAGACCATCAGCTTCGACGACATCGCGTCCCATGAACATGCGTCGGTGAACGATGATGTCGAGTTCATCCTCGGGCGGATGCGTCAATCCGGTTTCGATCAGGTCGTCGTCGTTGAGATTACCAGGGCCGAAGTGGGCATCCCTGTCGTGCGCGTGGTCGCGCCGCGTGCGGAGGCCTGGACGTTTCATTTGATGCATGGCGGCCGTGCCAGTCTGGGGCGTCGCGCATTGCAGCAGATCGATCCGAAGCGTGTCGAGGCGGCCGCTTTCCGGCCGTCCGAAAGCGGCAGTCGCACGATCGAGGCATGACGGGAAAGCCGAGACAGGAACGTAATGGCATCGCAGATCCCATCCCCGGCAGCCGAGGCGCAGGCTCTTCCCAGGACAATCGTCTTCTTCGGACCATCGATTGCCGCGCCGGAAGTGCGCGGGTTAGTGGCCGCCAGTCACGCCCCACCGGTCAGGCGAGGTGATCTCGCGGCCCTCGACGACGATTACGAGGTTGTCGTCATTCTGGACGGCGAGTTCGGGCAGAACCTGTCCGTGTCGCCAAAGGAGATCCTGGCAGTGCTCGGCAGCGGCAAGACCGTGATCGGGGCCTCGAGCATGGGGGCGATACGGGCGTCCGAACTCGATCGTTGCGGAATGATCGGCGTCGGATGGGTCTACGATCGCTTCCGGAAGAGCGCTGTTCGCAACGATGCGGATGTGGCGCTGGTCTATTCCCCGTTCGACTTCAAGCCGATGACGGTGCCGATGGTCGACCTCGAATACTGGATGGAGATGGCTTCCGCCGCCGGGCTGATCGCCGGCAGGGAGCGAGCCGGACTGCTGAAGGCTGCACGCAGCATCTTCTTTGCCGATCGCACCACGGACAGGCTGACGGAGGCGCTGCGCCGTGCGGTTGGCGGCGACGTGCTCGAAGCGCTGCTGGCTTTTTCCGGCGGCACCATACCCAGTGTGAAATCGATCGACGCCGTGGCGGCGCTACGCTTCGTTGCGTCGCGGGCTGCGTCTCCAGCCATGGCGCGCCCGGGGGAGGGCAGATGACCGCTGACCCCAAACCCATGCCGAGCCCACAACTGACGGAACTGCTCGCCAGGGCGCTGCTGGACGAAGAACTCTGCGACAGGCTCTTCGTCGATCCCGAGATGGTCGCGCGGGAGTTCAATCTCCCGCACGGGGAAGTCCAGGCCCTTCATCTGATCGACCGCCGCAAGTTCAGGCGGGCCGTCGCCCGGTTGCGATGGGGCTGAGTCCGCCCTGGCGCGAGGCGGTTATGATTTTGCGACGCTGCGCAGCGGACAGATCATCGTAAATTCGAGAAGGGTAGGCGGCTGATCCTTGCCGTTTTCATATTTCCACGTCAGTTCGATGTCGTGCCTGCCGGCGTTGGGATCGTCGAATCTATGCTCCCTGACATCGATATTGATGCATATCGGCGGGTCGGAGTTGAAACACTTGCGAAGCGAGGCGTCCAGGAGAGCGCACCTTGTCAGCGGCACGACGCCGTCAAGCGCGACGTTATTGGGCTGCGCGGTCAGGTCCATGCGCGCGCGCCCCATCTCCCGCAGCCACGCAGCGCCGCCGCCGGAAGGCCAACTGCTTCTCGGTGTCAGTATCGACTGATACTGACCGTACTCCATCGTCTCGATATCGATCTGGTCGGACGCCGCCTTGAGTTTGGCCACGCTCTTTTTCATGGCATCGAGCGGGTAGTAGTTTTGGTTCATCAGGGCTTTGAATTGGGGGTTGTTGTAAAATGCACCGCCCAGGATTGTAGCTTGTGACACGATTGTCTCCTTCCCTTGAAATCACCGAGGACGAGTCCGGTCAGCGAGAAAGCTGCGCCAAACGCGATCAATTGCAATATTGCCGCTCCGGACCTGGAGTTCGGGGAGGAATGAGAGGAACGCCAGGCAAGTCGCGGCACGTCGACCCGACAGAAAATGTGACGGGCCGGGTCCGGGCTTGTCGATCTGTAGCACTACGTTGAATTGTACTTTCCAATCGTAACACTCAACGTGGCGCTACGTCCAGAGACAACCGACGATAGACGCGCTTGTCCGGCTAGTCCCGGTGCGTCACAATCGCCCGGTGGGTTTGAAGCGGTTGCCCGCAGGCGTCAGGTAACGGCGCCCGAAGAGAGCGTGGAAATGCATTGTTTCGCATGCCGATCTCCGATGGATCCGGGAGACAATTGGTGTGCCCATTGCGGTGCAGCGGCGCAGCAAAGCAAGGATCCCGACAGCGAACGGAAGTTCGTGACGATTCTCCGCGCGGATCTGGTCCATTCGACGGGCCTCATCGCCGAACTGGATCCCGAGGAGGCCCTGTCGCGCCTTGAACCTGCGCTGACGGCCATGCGCGGCGCCGTCCGTCAGTTTGGCGGCATCGTCAGCAAGGAAATGGGTGACGGCCTCTCGGCCGTCTTTGGGGCGCCCGTGGCGGATGACAATCACGCGCCGCTCGCCTGCCATGCCGCCATTGCGCTGGTACGGCGCGTCGCCAGTCTGGGCGATGCCGGGCTCCAGGTTCGGGTAGGCCTCCACTCCGGATTGGTCGTGACCTACATGGTCGCCAGCGAATTCTCCAAGATCTACGAGATCGGCGGAGCCGCGCAGCACCTGGCGGCCCGGCTGGAGGCGGCGGCGGAGCCCGGCCAGATCTACGCATCCGAGGCCTGCCAGAAACTGTCCGAAGGACACGTCCAGTTCGAATCCCTGGGTCCCAAACTGCTCAAGGGTTTCACCGATCCGGTGCCGGTATATCGCGTCACCGGCGCCAGCGATCTCTCCAGCTGGCGGATGCGCAAGGCGCGCAGCGTATCGCAATTCGTCAATCGTTCGGGCGAACTGGCGCTGTTGAGAGGCGCCGCAGAGGGCAGCGCCCTCAGCGGCCGAACGGTTTGCCTGACCAGCGATCCCGGCATCGGAAAGTCGCGCCTGGTGCACGAGTTCGTCCACGAACTCGAACTTGAGGGCTGGAAACTCATCGAAGCCGAATGCAGCCCGAATTTGCAGGGCTCGCCATTCGCCGCGCTCAAGGGGCTGCTGCTCTCCATTCTGCGCCCTGCCGCGGGCGATCGCGACGGAAGTCAGGCGGACCCGCTTGCGGGCTTGCCGCAGATCCTGCGGCTGGCGATCGATGCCGTGCTCGACGTTCCGATCCTGGACGGGCAATGGGACAGGCTGGAGCCCCAGTCGCGTGGCCGCGCCATCTCTGCTGCGAGCTGCGCGATCGTGGAGGGCCGGGCTCGACAGCAGCGCACCGTGCTTCTCATCGAAGACCTGCATTGGGTCGACCGGGCAAGTGACGCCGTCATGGCCGCCCTTGCATCGCTCAAGACGCGTCAGTTGCTGATCCTCATTACCAGCCGGCCCAACGGCATCCCGGAGTGGGTCGACAGATGCAACGCCGAAACGTTTTCGATGCGGCCGCTCGACGAGCGTTCGGGCCGGGCGATGCTCGACGCCATCCTGGGATTGTCCGAGACGACGTTCGACTTGAAGAGCCGGATCATCCGCCATACCGCGAACGTGCCGCTTTTTGTCGAGGAAGTGTGTCGCCGGCTCAAGGAGACCGACATTCTTCAGGGGCAGTGGGGCCAGCTCACGCTCAGTCAACCCGTGGAGGAGCTGGGAATCCCCTCCAGCATTCAAGGGGTGATCGCGGTCCGGCTGGATCGTCTGCGCAAGGAGGAGCGGACCGTCATGCAGATCGCGGCCGCGCTCGGTTCGCGGTCGATGGTCGCCACCTTGCGCGAGGTCGCCGCGCTGCCGGAAGGACTGCTCCAGCGCGCCCTCGGGACGCTCGACCGCGCGGAACTGCTGGTTCGAACCGACGGCGTCACCGAAGACACGGTCGAGTTTCCGCACGAAATGGTTCGCCAGGTCACCTATGACTCGATGGTCGAGCGGGCGCGCGAGCGGGTGCACGAACGCATCCTCTATGCCCTGGAGAGCGACGCGCGCTCGCGTGACGAGCTGGACAAGCTCTGCTACCACGCGGTGCGTTCCAAGGATTGGACCAAGGCGTTCACCTACGGCCGAAGCGTGGCGCAAAAGAGCGTCGCACGGTCGGCATTCGCCGATGCAGCGTCGTACTTCGAGATTGCCATGGATGCGCTCGACAGGTCTCCGATTTCGCGGGCTCGCGAAATCGAAGCCATCGACCTGCGGATCGAAGCGCGCATGGCGTTCATGGGATCGGGCAAGGTCGTCGAATGGTTGCAGCTGGGCAAGGAAGCGGAGCGGCGCTCGGACTCGATCGGTGACATCGGGCGCAAGGTTGCCGCCATGACGGTGCGATCGGCAGCCCAGAACTTCTACGGTACGCCGATCGAGGCGATCGCTACCGGCGAGCAGGTCGTCCGCCTGGCGGAGGAGTGGGGTCACCGGGGCTGGCTCAGCCTTGCCGAATACGGTCTCGGTCAGGCCTATTTCATCGGTGGCCGATATCGTGAGGCCGAGGCGATGCTCGGGCGGGCCTGCGCGCAACTGATGGGACCGGATCCGAAAGCTCCGATCGGCACCACGCCGAAGAACCTGCTGCTGGTGTGCTGCATGATGAAGAGCGTCACCCACGCGACGATGGGGGAACTCGACCGCGCAAAGGAATTCCAGCAGCGGGCGGAAGCATTGGCCGACGAAAGTGGCCGGCCGTTCGATCACGTGGCCGCGGCCTGGAGCGGCGGCGTCCTGCTGCTGGCGGAGGGTAACGCCGAAGCTGCAATCCAGGTTCTCGACGACGCTTTCGCGCAGGCGCACGAGCACGGGGTGCGCATCTTCGTCCCCGTCCTCGCCTGCCAGCGCGGAATGACGCATTTCGAGCTGCAGCAGATCGATGCTGCGGTAGATAGCCTCACTGAATCGCGCGAAATCGCCCGCGCCGTCGGCTATACCTCGATCTTTCTGCGCTGTTCCATCTATCTCGCGCTCGTGCTGCAGCAGAAGGGGGATCCGACAGGCGCGCTGAAGATGGTACGCGAGGCGCGAAACACGGCGCGCCAACAGGGCTTTGAAGGGCTTGAGGCCGAGGCGCTGCTGTTCGAGGCCATGATCCTGCCTCCTGTGAACGAAGAAAACAAAGCCACCATCATTCACAACCTGAGGGCCAGCATCGCCATCTCCTCGCGGCTCGACGCCAGGCCGCTGCTTCACAAGACCGAGACGTTACTGAACAGGTTGCTTGCCTGAACAGGTTGCTCGCCGGCACGGACGAGACCTGAGCGCGCGGGCGCGCGCCCCGCGTGCAGGGGGACGGCGTTCATTGAACTTCCTCGCGCAAAACGCTAAGGCATCCCTTCAATCTTCGGGGGGTACATGGCGGATACCGAACAGCCGGTCGCGGTCGCGCTCGACAATGCGACGGTGGCCTTTCGCGTCGCGGGCGACCGCGTTTACACGGCCGTGGAGCAGGCCAGCCTGTCGGTGGCGCATGGCGAGTTCGTCGCCATCGTGGGCCCCACCGGCTGCGGAAAATCGACGCTGCTCAATGTCGCCGCCGGACTTCTGAAGCCCGCCGCGGGGGCGGTGCGGATTTTCGGCCAGCCGCTGCCCGGGCTCAATCGGGACGCCGGCTATCTGTTCCAGGCCGATGCGCTGTTTCCCTGGAAGACTGCGATCGACAACGTCGCCATCGGCCTTGAAATAAAAGGCGTGCCGCGTCAGCAGGGGCTGCAGCGCGCGCAGGGCTGGCTCACTTCCGTGGGGCTCGGCGCCTTCGCCAATCGCTATCCGCACATGCTGTCCGGCGGCCAGCGCAAGCGCGTCGGCCTCGCGCAGGTGCTGATCCGCGATCCGAA
>DATCXE010000629.1:0-5345 GCA_036565985.1 Bradyrhizobium sp. | reverse complement strand
CCGCCAGCGGCTGCGGAAACGGCAACCCGCTTGCCACCAAGGCGACGGCCAGCCTGCCGATGCGCTGCGCCGTGAACGGTCGCGGTATCATGACCTGTCTCCCCGATGACAAAGCCGACACAAGCGGTCGGCCATTCGAGGCAGCACAGCAGCCGAAAAAGGACGCCCCGTAACGAAAGTTGCGGGCCGAAACGCCGAAAAATTCCCGAAATTTGGGGAATCCTCCGGGTTATGGTTGAATTTGAGCTTCGAGTAGCCGGAGGCCCGATGTGTAACTCATCACGGCGCGAGATCGTTCTCGGAGCTATCCTGGTCGCTGCGGCATTCGCGATAACGCCTTCAAGCCTGCTTGCGGCCGAACCGGCGCCACTGGCGATCAAAGGCTTCGATCCGGTAGCCTATTTCACGCTCGGGAAGCCCGTGCCCGGGAGGACAGACATTGCCTATGAGTGGGACGAGTATCGCTACAATTTTTCCAGCGCAGAGCATCGCGAGATGTTCAAATCCGACCCCGTGCGCTACGCGCCGCAATTCCCGAACTTCTGCGCATTGGCGCTCACCCGCGGAGTGGCATTCGAGGCGAACCCCGAATATTGGCTGATCAACGACGGCAAGCTCTATCTGTTTGGGCTTGCCGCAGGCCCTGCCCGGTTTGGTGAGGACATCAAGGCCAATGCCGTAAAGGCGCAGCAAAATCGCGGCCTGACCGGGAGACTGTAGCCAGGAGCACGATCCCTGTTCGGACCGCCGGAGCGTTTTCAACGGAGAAGGCTCTAGCCCGGCGGGTTTGCCGGCGACGGAGCGCCGGAATCCACAAACAGCCCGGCTTTTCGGAGCCCCTCGCGCAGGTGCTCAAGGTTGGCCGGGTTCAGGAATTTGCTGCCAAACGCCCCCGGATCAAAGGTTGGGTCCTTGTGCCGGAGAGCAACCACAATACGATCTGCCTCATCCGATCGGCTTTGCTGCGCAAAAGCAGCTGCCAGAACGGCATGATTGAAGTGGGCGTTTTCCGACCTCCGAAGGTTGATTTCCGCCTGCGCGACCGCCGCGTCATAGCGCCCCTTCACGTAGTAGGCGAGCCCAAGCGCAAAACTATCAAGCGGGTTGAGGTCGGGGTCGATGCGTTGGGCGCGCTCCAGCGCTTCGATGGCTGCGTCGGTCTGCCCCATCCACATCAGGATATTGCCGTGGCCGGCGAGTGCATTCGCGTCATTCGGATTGATCGCAATGGCGCGCCCCAGTTCCATCCTCGCCTGTTCAAATTGCTGAAAGAATATCCGAACGCGGCCCAGGACGATGTAGGCACGCACGTCAAGGGCATTGAGGGCGAGCGCCTTGTTGGCCATCCTCTCAGCCTGCTGAAGGGCACCCGTCGGCGATTCCGCCCAGCCCATCGACACCGCGTTGTAATAGGTTTCGGACAGCGCAGCGTACGCCGCCGCATAGTCCGGATCGATCTCGATCGCCCGTCTCAACAACAAGCGAGCATCCACGCTGGCAGCCCGCGTCGAACGTTGCATGGCCGCGCGTGCGCGCAGAACGTAATCATAGGCTTCGAGGCTATTGGTTGGCTTTGCCAGCACCCGCTGTTGCTCGACCTGCGAAAGCCGGATCGCAAGGCTTCCAGCGATCTCGCTGGCAATCCTGCTTTGCAGGACGAAGAAATCCGAAAGCGCTTCCTCGAAGCGGACGGACCAGAGCACGCGGCCGTCAACGCTGACGAATTGCACGAGAACGCCGATGCGCTCGCCATTGTGAACGACGCTTCCCTCGACCTGATAATCGACGGCCAGATTGCGAGCGATCTGACCCGGGCTTTCGGACTTTCCCTTGTAAGCCCTGACGGCATTCCATGACATGACCGTCAACTCGGGAAAGCGCCCCAGGACATTGATGATGTCTTGCGTCAACCCGTCCGCGAAATAGTCGCGCCCTGAATCGTCGCTCCGGTTCAAAAATGGAAGAACCGCAATGGCAGGCTTTGAGCTGAACTCCGCGCCGTTGTTGTCGACCCGATCGGCCGCGATCGACGGCCGCCCTGAATATTTCGGTCCGATGCTCCCCCAAAGGCCCGCACCAGCGAGGATCAAGATAGCCAATGCACCGAGCGCATAAGGCAAGCCACGATACATCTTCGACGTCGCTGACAACGTCGAATGCCCGGCGCCAGGGACAGGATGTCGCCAGCCTGACGAGCGGGACGGCGGGTCACGCGATGGAGGGACGGACAATTCTTCTGCCGTCACATCGGTTTCGAGCCGATAGCCACGGCGCGGCACTGTCCTCAGCAGGCGAGATCCGTCGTCGCGCAGAGCGCGCCGCAGCTCACCGATGCTCTGCACCAGCACGTCGTCCGTTACGGTGATGTTCGGCCAGACCGCAGCAAACAGTTCGTCCTTCGAAACCAGACGACCGGAGTTCTCGACGAGATGCCGGAGAACTGCAAATGTCTTGGGCCGAAGGACAATCTCGTCATTTTCCAGAAGGAGACAACCCCGGTCCAGATCCAGGACGTAGCGATCGAACCGCAGTCGCTTTGCCGATGCAGGCGTTGCAGATTTGCCATCCATAGTCCGCACCTACCATCCAATCGGCCCGGCCCCGCGGAAGCGGATGCTTTTTTCGGGCCTCTACGAGGCCGCCGCGCCGACCGCCGGCTTCCGCGCCGGCGGAGTCCAGCGATAGGCGGCGCCAAACCTGTTCCAGACATTGATCGCGGCAATTGCGGAAGTGAGATAGGCAAGCTCCTTCTCGGAAAATTCGCGGCTCGCCTCTGCATAGACTTCATCGCTGACGCCGTCGGGGATCATGGTCAGCGCTTCGGTCCAGGCCAGCGCCGCCCGTTCGCGCTGCGAGAACTGCGGCGCCTCGCGCCAGACCACCACGAGGTTGATCTTGTCCGCGGGCACGCCGAGCTTTTCGCTCTCCATGATGTGAAACTGCACGCAGAAGGCACAGCCGTTGATCTGCGAGGCGCGCAGCTTGATCAGTTCGAGCAACTGCTTGTCCATCCCCGCCTTGGCCGCGACCTGGCCGAGCGCCAGCACGGCGCCGTAGGCGTCCGGTGTCAGCGACATGAAATCCTTGTACTCGCTGCGGGCGTGCGTCATTTTTCTCTCGCCTTTGTTCTCGGTTCTCCCGATCATTATAGGAACCCCTCGCAACTCGTCCATGGCCGGGCGCGGCAAGTGAAATCGAGGCAAGATTGTCAGCAAAATTGCGGTTCCCGCGGCGTCATGGCTTTTGGCGGCGGCCCCCTGTACCGCTAGAATGCCGGCATGAAACAGCCCGATTCCAGGATTGCCACGACCCGCCGCGCGCTGCTGCAGGCCAGCATCGGCGCCGGCGCCCTGCTCGCCACGCCACTTGCAGCATTTGCCGCCCCTCCCGGCTTCGACCAGTGGCGCCACAATTTTCGCGCACGCGCGCTCGCCAAGGGCATTTCGGAGGCGACCTGGACGCGGGTGATGGGCCGCATCGAGCCCGACATGAGCGTGTTCCGGCAGATGCAGAAGCAGCCGGAATTCCACGAACAGGTCTGGCAGTACATCAATCGCCGCGTCTCGGACTGGCGCATCATCAACGGCCGTGAAGCCTTGAAGAAGAACGAGGCGCTGTTCGCCCGGATCGAACGGGATTTCGGCGTCGAGCGCGGCACCCTGCTGGCGCTGTGGGGCGTCGAATCAGCCTACGGCGATCCGCTGGTACAGCAGAATCACATGCGCCCGGTTTTTCCAGCGCTCGCCGCGCTCGCCTGGAACGAGCCGCGCCGCCGCACCTATTGGGAAACCGAGCTGATCAATGCGCTCAAGATCGTCGACCGCGGCTGGGGCACGCCGGAGGAAATGCGCGGCTCATGGGCCGGCGCGATGGGGCATACGCAGTGGATGCCCGAAGTCTGGCTCAACGTCGGCATGGATTACGACAAGGATGGCCGCGTCTCGCCGTTCGGCAGGCCCGACGACGCGCTCGGCTCCAGCGCGCGCTATCTGCTCAACCGCGGCAAGTACCACCGCGGCGAACATTGGGGCTACGAGGTCAACGCATTAGGCACGGCCTCGGGCGGCAGCCGGACCTATGCGGCGTGGACCAGCGCCGGCGTGACGCGCGCCGACGGCAAGCCTTTCCCGCAGCCGAATGCGACGGCGCAAATGTGGGTCCCGGTCGCCGGCGGACCGACATTCCTGCTCGGGCCGAATTTCTATTCGGTGAAGAGTTACAACCCGTCGATGAACTACGCGCTGGCGATCTGCCACCTCGGCGATCGCATCCTCGGGGCGCCGCCGTTCATCCGCCCCTTCCCCGGCTCCGAACGCGCGCTGACGCTCGCCGAAGTGCAGGAGGTGCAGACGCGGCTGACCAAGGCCGGCTTCGACACCGGCGGCACCGACGGCCGCGTCGGCAACGACACCATGAAGGCGGTGAAGGATTACCAGACCAAGATGGGGCTATTGCCCGCGGATGGCTACGGCGGGCTGAAGGTGCTGGCGAGGTTGCGGCAGGGCGGATAGCTCAGCCGTCATTGCGAGGAGCAAAGCGACGAAGCAATCCATGCCTCCGCAAGCGGATAGATGGATTGCTTCGCTACGCTCGCAATGACGCGGAAGCTTCTCACGCCCGCCGCACCACGCCGCCCGCATTCATGCCGCCATCGATGACGAGTTCTGTCCCCGTCACATAACGCGAGGCGTCGGACGCCAGATACAACACGCCCTGCGCGATCTCCTCCGCATGCCCCGCACGGCCGAGCGGCGCCGCCAGCTTCGCCCGCTCCTCGGGATCGATCGGCGCGTTCTGTCCGGCACCCGTCGCCTCCGTCGGGATCTTGCCCCAGATCGGCGTGTCGATGATGCCGGGATGCACCGAGTTGACACGGATGCCGTCGCCGAACGTGGCGCATTCCATCGCGATCGCCTTCGCGAACAGCCGCACGCCGCCCTTGGTCGCGCAATAGCCGGAAAGACCGGCCGCGCCGCGCAGGCCCGCCAGCGACGACATCATGATGACGGAGCCGCCGCCGGTCTTGCGCATCGCCGGCAGGCCGTGCTTCACCGACAGGAACACGCCGTCGAGATTGATCGCGGTCTGCCGCCGCCAGTCCGAAAACGACATCTCGGTGATCGACGGCACGGCAATGCCGATGCCGGCGTTCGAGACCAGCACGTCGAGCCGGCCATAGCGCTTCATCACATCGGTGACGACCTCGATCCAGCGTTCCTCGCTGGTGACGTCGTGATGCAGGAAGCTCGCCTCCCCGCCTGCCTTCCTGATCCGCGCCACGACATCGGGGCCTTTCAAATCGTCGATGTCGGTCACGGCGACCAAGGCGCCCTCGCGCGCCAGCA
>DATCXE010000614.1:0-4208 GCA_036565985.1 Bradyrhizobium sp. | reverse complement strand
GCCCGGCAAGGCGGCCGCGCCAGCCGCGCCACACCAGCGGATCATAAAGTCGAGCACTCTTCGCTGCATGATCGTCTCCCGGGCTGGTCAGCGGATCGGTTACGCCGTGCCGGCCGGCGCGATCCTGTCGGCGAGCGCATGAAAGCGTTGCAGCTGATCGGCGCGCAACGCGCGCGCCTCATCGCGGCCGACGAACACCTTGAACATGATGCCGCCATCGACATTGATGAAGGCGATGAAGGCCGACGATTTTCCCATGAACGGCCGCTCGACGAAGGCGATCGCCGCGCAGCGTTCATGACGCAGATGGCCATGCAGTCCCTTGGGCTGCATCAGGTTGAAATAGCCTCGGCCGATCTCGCCCGCCGGTATGGCGCCGGTGAATTCAAAGATCGCATCGTCGGTATGAACGATCAGCGTCACCTCGCCCCACTCCGCGATGTCGCCCATCGCGGCGGCGAACTCGCCGCCGCGGCCGATCCGCACCATCGTTGCCGGCAACGCCTCCAGAACGGCGCGGGGCGTGACTTTTCGCTGCCACGCCACGTCCTCGATGACCGCGCCGGGGTTCTCCGCCATGTGCGCCTTTAGATCGGCAAGTTCCGTGCTCAGCATGGCACCCTCCCATCAAGCGGCGGCGCTGGATTTGCGCTCGCTCAGGATCACCTCGAAGCCCTCGAATTTGGGGTGGCCGAGATAGAGGCTTTCGCCGGTCTTGTTGTCGGCGCGGGCGTGCGCACGGCGAAACTCCTCCGAGCGGGTCCAGGCCTCGAACGCCGCCTTGTCGACCCAGGTCGTGTGCGACGAATACAGCGCGTGATCCTCATAGACGGGGCCCTTGAGCAGATGAAACTCGACGAAGCCCGCCATGTTGCCGAGGTAGGATTCCCGGCTGCGCCAGACGTTCTCGAATGCCGCCTCCGAGCCGATCTTCACCTGGAACCTGTTCATTGCGATAAACATCTCAAATCTCCTTGCTGGGGTGCGCCTGGCGTACCGATTGAGTTGGACAGAGCCACGAACGCGCCGAAGCCGCGCTGGAGCATCAGCACGGCCCGGAGCGTTGGAGGTGATGGTCTGGCGCGAGACCGTGGATTCTTCGTGTCAGGTTCCTCCGAAATGATATTTCAGGCCACCCTTGAATACGATTCCAGGACCGGCACTGGCCCATTTCACGTCGTTTTGCGTGTCTCCCGTGCTGCCGACCGGAATGGCGTAGGGACGGTAGTACTGATTGAGGAGGTTCTCGACCGAGAAATTGAACGTGAGGTCCCGCGTCGGCTGGTACTGGGCGTAGAGGTTGACCAGGTCGAATCCGGTCGCCGGCGTGTAGGTCGGAGGAATGTTCCTGTTCGCCGCCGCCGACGTCCACATCACCGAGAGCACGAGCGTTCGATCGAGCAACCGAACGCCGGCCGTCGTCGTGATCTTCTGCGGCGGGATGCTGTACAGCCCGAAGCCGGTCTGCAGGTTCTTGCCCTGCAGGTAGGAGCCCGCAACGCCGACGAACCAGGTATTGGCGTCGTACATCGTCTCGGCCTCGAAGCCCTGAATTCTGGCCTCCGCAACGTTCTGATACTGCAGGAACGGCAGAACGGTAATGCTCGGCGCAGGCGGCGGCCCGGTCGGAACCACGAGCGGCGTGCCGAACGCGACCTGGTCGATGAAGTCGGTGATGTCGTTGCGGAACACGTTGAACTTGCCGCGGACGGTGTCCCCTGGGGTGAACACGTCGTTCTTCTTCAGGTTGAAACCGATCTCCTTGTTCTTGCCGACTTCGGGGCGCAGGTTCGGATTTGGCACGAAGCAGAACGTCGAATCGGCGCCGGGTCCCGGTGTGCCCGACGGACAGCGGAAGAACGAGTCGTTGACGGTAGCGCCGGCATGCGGCCCGTTCACGAGCGTTTCGGTGATCGATGGAGCACGGTAGCCTTCGGCATAGCTGGCATAGGGCGTCAGCACGGCCGTGGGCATCAGGCCGACCGTGATCTTCGGCGACAGGCGATCGCCACTGGCGGACGAGGTCGCTGAAGAGAGTTGGTAATTGTCGTAACGCAACGCGCCGATGACCTCCAGCAGCGAGGTGTAGTTGGCCTTCCACTGCACGAAACCGCCAGCCAGCGTGCGCTGGCCACCGGGGGTGGTCACGTCGGAGGTTCCGCGCAGATCGTTGGTCGTCACCTTGTCCTGGAAGGCATCCAGCCCGTAGGTGACCGCATGGCGCCAGTCGTAGGTCTCGAAACGCGTCGTGTTGTAGACGTCGACGCCAACGGTATCGAGCTGGTAGCCGCGGTTGCTGCCGATACAGCCGGAGACCGCATTGCCCGGCACACCGCCACAGAAGGCGGAAGGAGTGGCGCTGGTATGGCCCGTCTTGATCTGGTCGTTCTCCGTGCGATTCCAGTAGACCTTCGCGTCCCAGTCGAACCACTTGTCGTCCGGCTGCGAATATTTCCAGCCGAGGGTCGTCGTGTAATTCTTCACGTCGGATCTGTAGATCGACGTGCCGTTGAGGTTGTTGGTCCCATTCGCGTTTCTGGTGTTGGGATCACCGGCACGGCGCGGCGGCTGACCTACGCTGAAGAGATCTTCCTGGAATATCGTGCCGAGCTTGACTTCGTGCCCGTCTGCCGGCCGCACCGTGAGCTTGGCAATGCCGGCCGTGAGCCGGTTTCCAGTATTGGCAACTTCGAATCCGGTGCCGTCCTTGTAGCTTTCCTGGGTGCTGTAGGTGCCGCCGGCGAACACGTCGACATTCGGGTTGACGTGAACACCGCCGAACACCGAACCGAGCGCGCGGCCGTAGTTGGTCCCGAGAATGGTCTTGGCGTCCACACCCCAGCGCTCGCCCGGACGCACGACGTCCTCGATGTCCTTGGTGCGGAACGACGCCACGCCGCCGATCGCGCCGGAGCCGTAGATGTTTGCGGTCGGACCGCGGACGATGTCGATGCCGCCGACAAGCTCCGGGTTGAGGAAGAAGGAGCCGTTCGCGAAATGCCCGGTGCGCTGATAGTTCTGGCGTGCGCCGTCGACCACCACCGCGACGCGGCCGAAATCCTGCAGGCCGCGGATATTGATCGAGGTCGACGGCTCGTCGCCGCGGTCCTGCACCCAGACACCGGGTATGTTGTAGAGGAGACCGCCGAGCGTGCTCGCCTGACGACCCTGGATCTGCTCCAGCGTCACCACGGAGACGGGAGCCAGCGCGTCGATGGCGCGCTCCTCGGTCTTCGAGGCCGACACCGTGATCGCATCGAGTGACTGCACCGGCACGCTGCCGATCTGCGCCCGCGCGTTCATGACAGGCGCTGCCGCCTGCGCCTCCTGCTGCGGCGCGGCGGGCTTGCGCTTCGACTGCTTCTGCTTTTTGTCCGACGCGCGCGTGACGGCGTCCGGCTCGGCTGCTTGCGAAAACGCGGCCGTTGAAGACATCAACGCAAATGAAAATGCCGACGCGCCCAAAACCAGGGCGCGCGAATGCCTAGCCCGAAAAGCCATACTGCCCCAACCTGTTGTTCTGTCTTTTGGGTCTGGCTGGCGGGCGCCGCTGACAACGCGGCTGCTTGCTGGCTACCGATTTTTTGCGATCGGGCTACCCCTGCCCATATCGCATGCATCTGGTTACGCCGCGCTGTGGAACCGGTCAACAACCGGACGCCCCACTTTATATCGATTGTAAATTGCAGCAGTTGGATTGCGGTCGGGCCGGCCTGTACAAACACGCTCTGAAATACTTTGAAATACTTCGATCGGGGCTTCACGAATTAAATGACTGCAACCTCGGGAGGCAACAGCGGAGACCCACCGGCGCATGCGACGGGTTCTGCTCCCACCGCGCGTTCCGTCGCCATAAGCGGCAACCGTATCGACAGCCGCGAGCTGTTCGCGGTGGAGCGCGAGATCATCATCGCGCATGGCGCAGAGAACTACCGCCTGCGACTGACGTCGCAGAACAAGCTGATCCTGACCAAGTAAATCTGACCAAGTGAACCAGCAATGACATTCTGCCGCACGCTCGCAATATCGGCCGCTGCCTGCGGCTTCCTGCTCGGTGGCGCCGCAGTTGCTGCGGGCATCACGGTGCATGATGCGCGCAACCGCGACGTCACGATATCGGATCCCGCGCGGATCGTTTCGATCGGCGGCGCCATCACCGAAATTCTCTACGCGCTCGGTTTCGAGGACAGGCTGGCCGGCGTCGACAC
>DATCXE010000531.1:0-3400 GCA_036565985.1 Bradyrhizobium sp. | reverse complement strand
GCTGTAGCGGTGGACGCGACCTCCCGTCGACGGTCGCAGACCCGCGATGCCGTTGAACGCCGCCGGGATCCGGCAGGAGCCGCCGGTATCGGTGCCGAGCGCGCCATAGGCCATTTGATCGGCGATCGACACCGCGGCCCCTGACGACGAGCCGCCGGGCACGTGGCCGACGCTGCGATTCCAGGCGCTCTTCGGCGTGCCGTAATGCGGATTGATGCCGATGCCCGAATAGGCGAACTCGGTCATGTTGGTGCGGCCGATCACGATGAAGCCTGCCCGGCGCAGCCGCGCCACCACGGTCGCATCGGCTTCCGCCGGCGTGCAATCCTGCTCCAGCGCGCGCGAGCCGGCGCGGGTCACCTGTCCCTTGATATCGAACAGGTCCTTGATCGAGACGGGAATGCCGGCGTAGGGCGACGGCGCGGCATTGGCCTTGCGCAACCGGTCCATGGCGTCGGCAGCCGCGAGGGCGGCCTCCTTGTCGACGTGGATGAAGACGCGCTGGCCTTCGCCCGCGGGATCGGCGATCCGGGCAAGGCACGCCTCGACCAGTTTCCGGGCGGTGGTCGTTCCGCTGTCGAGATCGGCGGCCAATGTGGCAAGTGTCGGCGTATCAGGCATGACGGCTGGTTGCTCTCTCTATTACATGTTGTCTTGCGCGGGTGCGATGTCGAGGTCGAGCAGCGCCGAACTCAGCGACTTGCCATGTGCATCGAGCGCCAGCGACCGTGTCACGCCGCCGCCGAGCGCCTGGTCCATGACGAAGTTCAGCGCAGACAGGTTGGGCAGTTCATAGCGAACCACCTCGCCCTGGACAATGCCGGCGAAGTGGGCCTTGACCCGCGCCGCGGTGACCTGCTCGCGCAATAGCGCATAGTCCTTCGCATCGTAGGCGATGACGGAGATATTGGAGATGTTGCCCTTATCGCCGGTGCGGGAATGGGCGATCTCGCGCAGTTTCATCG
Organism: Bradyrhizobium sp.; assembly: GCA_036565985.1. Taxonomy (GTDB): domain Bacteria; phylum Pseudomonadota; class Alphaproteobacteria; order Rhizobiales; family Xanthobacteraceae; genus Bradyrhizobium. Next base: position 2,435 of record DATCXE010000531.1, on the reverse strand, counting down.
TTACGCCCCCACGAAACGGATTTGCGGCTTTGCCAGTTCCCGCGGCAGCAGGACCGAGGCCACCGCAACCACGTCCCGCGCCGACTTCCACGCACCACCGCCGGCCGCCGGGCCGTTGGTATAGAGCGTTTCGACCTCGTTGCCGATCCTGACCGCCTCGCGCAAATTCTCGGTGCGGCCGCTCACGCGAACGCGCACCTCGTAGGGATCGTTCGCGCGCGCGGAAACTTCCGGCCCGTGCAAGGAATCGACGCCGACGAGTTCGAACCGCCATTCGCTGGCGTCGACGCCGGTCAGCTTGAACCGCTCGCGGACAATGTCCAGCGCCAACCGTCCGCGCGCCAATGCACCCGGACCGGCATAGGAGATCTGTCCCTCGCCGATATAGCTATCGACGTAACCGACCGAGACTTTCAGCGTGTCGGTTCGCCTCGCGCCACGACCGCCGCTGACACGGACGCGATCGGGTCCGATTTCCTCGACCTTCACCTGCGAAAAGTCCGCGACCACGTCCGGCTGGAAATATTTTGCGGGATCGTGCACTTCGTAGAGCAACTGCTCCTTGCAGGTCCGCGCCGTCACCGCGCCGCCGGAACCCGCAACCTTTGTGATGACGAGACTGCCGTCCTCGCCGACTTCGCCGATCGGAAAACCGAGCCGCGCCAGATCCGGCACATCCTTGTAGCCGGGATCGGCGAAATAGCCGCCGGTGATCTGGCCGGCGCATTCCAGCAAATGCCCGGCGACGGTGCCCTGCCCCAGCAAATTCCAGTCATCCATCGCCCAGCCGAAGGCATGGATCATCGGCGCCAGAAACAGCGCCGGATCGGACGCGCGGCCGGTGATGACGATATCGGCGTCCGCCGTCAGCGCCTGTGCCATCGGCTCAGCACCGAGATAGGCATTGGCGGACAAGAGCCGGTTGCCGAGCTGCCGGATCGTGCCGTCAAACTCCATGATCGGCAGATCGCCGTCCTTGCAAGCGTCGAGCACGTCGTCGCCGACGACGGCGGCGACCTTCAGCGCCGACAGTCCGAGCGATCTTGCGATGTCGGCAGTCTTGCGCGCCGCCGCTTCCGGGTTGGCCGCGCCCATGTTGGTGACGATCTTGATGCCCTTGGCGGCGCAGATCGGGAGCACCGCGCGCATCCGCTCCTCGAGCAGCGGATCATAGCCGCTGTCGGGATTCTTCATCCGGGCCTGCTGCGCCAGCGCCACCGTGCGTTCGCCGAGGCATTCGAACACGAGGTATTGGATATCGCCCTTTTCGGCGAGTTCGATCGCCGGCTCGATGCGATCGCCCGAATAGCCGGCACCAGAACCTATTCGAATGGTTCGCACCTCGTCTCCATCGCCGTTGCGCGCGTGTCGCGTTTCGCAGTGAGAAATACCCTAGCGCGGAAAATCGCTGGCATACAAGCGCTCTCCAACACAGGAATGCAGCCATGCGGCAGCACCGCTGCTGGACCGTTGACGGGCAATGGTCAAATGTCGCATCAAGATCGCAACAAGCGGGCCAATGTCCGCCTCCCAAGGAGAACAGCCGATATGGCGGAGCCCGCGCGCGCCAAACCAAAACCCACACCTGAAACGCAGCATTTCTGGGATGGCACGAAAGCCGGCGAACTGCGCCTGCAGCGCTGCGACGCCTGCGCCAATGTCTATTTCCCGCCGCGTCCGTTCTGCCCCTCCTGCGCCTCGCGCAAGGTCTCGGTCTTCAAGGCCAGCGGCAAGGGCAAACTCTACAGCTACGTCATCAACCACCGCCCGGCGGCGCCCGGCTTCACCCCGCCTTACGCGATCGCGGTCGTCGAACTCGATGAAGGCCCGCGCATGATGAGCAATATCATCGATTGCCCGCAGACGCCCGAGGCGCTGGAACTCGACATGAAGCTTGAAGTCGCGTTCGAGAAGCTCGACGACAAGATCACCCTTCCTCAATTCCGTCCGGCGAAGGGCTGAGCACCATGCGCAAGAATGCAGTCGCCGTCGTCGGCGCAGCCGAGACCACCGAACTCGGCGTCATCCCGAACATGTCGCAGATCCAGCTCCATGCGGACGCGGCGCTCAACGCCATTGCCGATGCCGGACTGAAACTCTCCGACATCGACGGCATCGCCACCGCGGTCGAAACCCCGCAGCAGATCGCCCACTATCTCGGCATTACGCCGACCTGGGTCGACGGCACCTCTGTCGGCGGCTGCTCATTCATGCTGCACGTCCGCCATGCCGCCGCCGCGATCGAGGCGGGCCTCTGCAAGACCGTGCTGATCACCCACGCCGAGAGCGGCAAGTCGATGATCGGCAAATTGCCGCGCTCCATCCCCCCCGACAGCCTGCAGGGGCAGTTCGAGGCGCCGTTCGGCGTCTACGGCCCGCCCAGCATGTTCCCGATCCCCGTGCTGCGCTACATGAAGACCCACGGCATCACCCAT
>DATCXE010000223.1:0-2146 GCA_036565985.1 Bradyrhizobium sp. | reverse complement strand
ATGGCCCACTTTTACCGAGTCGCGCGATCCGATATAATTCCACCAACTGCCTTGATGGCGAGAGGCGCCGACGTCTCCGTGCGAGCACGGGCAGCAAGCCTGCCGTCGGCCCGCTTTCACTCTCTGCCGCGCGCGTTCTGTTGGCGTCAAGAAGCAACCAGATTGAACGCGCCCAAATGGCCCGAGCGGCCCAAATCGCCCAAGCGCAGCCGAGCCGCGCGCGAATTGGCCAGCATCATCGGGCGACCTTTGTCGCTCCCGAACCCAGGAGGACAAACAATGGGACGCAAGTTCGTTGACTGCCGTGAAGTCCGCAGCGACATGAACTGCACGCTCGCGATAAGCGCCGACAGCGAGGATGAACTGCTGGAAGCAGCGGTCCAGCACGCCGTGACGACGCACGGACACGAAGACACGCCGGAGCTCCGCGACATGATCCGGGGCGCCATGAAGGATGGCACGCCGCCCCTGGAAACGCCGCGTGCGGTCGCCTGAGTGAGGCCGACGGAGCGGATGATCGGCGCGTCATCCCCCTGCTTCGTTGCGCATACAAAAATGGCCGGGGCAAAACCCCGGCCATTCCACCATTTGCGTCGCGCCTAGCGCGCCATCGAGATCGCCAGCCCGCTCAGGTCCGCATTCGCCATCAGCCCTACCTGCCGGCCAGACAGCTCCAAAACGGCGCCCTTCTCGTTGCTCAGCACAATCACCCGCACGCCGGCCCCGACCGCGGCGCCGGCACCGCCTGCGCCATAAACTCCGGCCACGTCCGACGCGCGGCGGATATGTGTCACCCGTCCGTGCAGCACCGTCTGCGAGGCGCCGAACACCAGCCCCGCACTCAACCCGCCGATCGAAAGCGGATAGCGCCGGCCATGAAAAAAGAGCGTGCCGCTGCCGCCGGATGCGCCGATGAACCATCCGCCCTTGATGACATTAATGGTGATGCGGCCGCTAGCGGCCTGCGCCTTCGACGTAAGACCGGCGCCGAATAGAACGATGAGCGCGATGAGCGCGCCGCGAAATCCAGACGACAATCGCATGGTGCTAGTCCTCCGTGCGCCAGGACGGCGCTTTGGTTGCGGAAATGGCTGCCGCGCTGCGACCCTTGATCGAAGCGTGTGCGTTGGCACAATCCCGCTACGGTGATCCGGGTTCCATGAGGTGGACGCATAGCACTGCCTTGCGCGGCACTAGAATATACCTACGCGCAGCGCGAGCCTTCCGATGCAACGCTAGCCTCGCGCCTGACCTAATGCCTTGCCGATCTCCGCCACCCTCTCCGGCGGCATCAGGTCCTGGTTGTGAAACACCACGAACCGCCAGGCACCATCCGCATGCGCGGCGATCATGCTCATCAGGCCGTGGCGTTTCGGCCAGGGATTGCCCATTGGGTCACGCGCGCCAGTCATCTCCCAGCGCGCGTCGATTGCCGCAATGTCGTCGTGGATGAAGCGGATGCACGTCTCGGTGATCGCCAGCGTCGAGGCGCTGAACATGCCCTTGAAGATTGCCGCATGCGAAGCCGTTATCGCGGCGCGACCTCGCAGCGTGATGCCGAACACGTTGGTGAAGTCGACATCCTCCGCAAAGCCTTCGGTGAAGGCCACCGCATCGTGCTCGTTCCAGGTTGCCTCCAGCGCGGCGACCCGCGCCTCGATGGCCGCCCGGGCGGCCGCATTGCCGGTCATTGGTTTTCCGCCTTTTCGGTTCGTCGCCCTTGCCGATGCGGGCGAAGCGAATTCCGCATTTTCGTCAACTGCGCAAGAGCTAGGATCGCTTTCCGCACGCCTCCGCGCGTCGGCGCTTCGCTCCCCTTTTTGGGGCGTGAATCCGGGAACGATTCGATCACCTGCCTGTTACTGCCTTATCGGCCCGCTGCGAGGCGACCTTCGGATTAGGGGCGCGGCAGCAGCGATTTCATTGTTCGGCAGGAGAGTGCGATGAAACATTTGGGTCTTTTGTTGTTTTGCGCCGCAACAACGTTTGTGGTCACCGGCTCTGCGCAGGCGGCCCCGAACTATCGCGTCATTCAATGGGACATCAGCCGGATGTGCCAGATTTACGACTTCGGCTGGGGCGGCCGTCCTATCCCGTCCAACTATCGGATACTGACTCGGCCGATGGCGAGCTTCGGCACCGCCCT
>DATCXE010000500.1:0-3801 GCA_036565985.1 Bradyrhizobium sp. | reverse complement strand
TTCTCCGGCGGCCAGCCCGGCACTTCCATGCCGAGATGCAGACCCATCTGGGCCAGCACTTCCTTGATCTCGTTCAGCGACTTGCGGCCGAAGTTCGGGGTGCGGAGCATTTCCGCTTCCGACTTCTGCACGAGGTCGCCGATGTAGACGATGTTGTCGTTCTTCAGGCAGTTTGCCGAACGCACCGACAGCTCGAGCTCGTCGACCTTCTTGAGGAAGGCCGGGTTGAACGCGAGATCCGGAATGATCTCCTGCGCCACTTCCTTGCGCGGCTCTTCGAAGTTCACGAACACGTTGAGCTGATCCTGCAGGATGCGGGCGGCATAGGCCACCGCGTCTTCCGGCGTGATCGCGCCGTTGGTCTCGATCGTCATGGTCAGCTTGTCGTAGTCGAGGATCTGGCCCTCGCGGGTGTTCTCGACCTTGTAGGAGACCTTGCGCACGGGCGAGAACAGGCTGTCGACCGGGATCAGGCCGATCGGCGCGTCCTCGGGACGGTTACGCTCGGCGGCGACATAGCCCTTGCCGGCGGCGACCGTGAACTCCATGCGGATCTCGGCACCCTCGTCCAGCGTGCAGATCTGCAGGTCGGGATTGAGCACCACGACGTCGCCGACGGTCTGGATGTCACCGGCGGTGACAACGCCCGGACCCGACTTCTTCACGACCATGCGCTTGGGGCCATCGCCCTGCATCTTGATCGAGATGTCCTTGATGTTGAGCACGATGTCGGTGACGTCCTCGCGAACGCCCGCGATCGAGGAGAACTCGTGCAGCACGCCGTCGATGTGCACCGACTGCACCGCTGCGCCTTGCAGCGACGACAGGAGGATGCGGCGCAGCGCGTTGCCGAGCGTCTGGCCGAAGCCGCGCTCGAGCGGTTCGGCGACGACGGTCGCAAACCGGGTCGCGTCGGAGCCCGGCGTTACCTGCAGCTTGTTCGGTCGAATGAGTTCTTGCCAATTTTTCTGGATCGTCACTTTGTCACCCCTTCGGGTCAATAGACCGGCCAGTCGATCTGCCTTCAGGTCACTGGCGTTGGAGATCGCGGATCAGTCCGCGGCAGTCAAATTCCAAAAACAAACATCAAACCCGCCGGCGCTTGCGCGGACGACAGCCATTGTGCGGGATCGTCGTCACGTCACGGATCGATGTGACGGTGAAGCCCGCCGCCTGCAGCGCACGAAGCGCCGATTCACGGCCCGAGCCGGGGCCAGCAACTTCCACTTCCAGCGTGCGCATGCCGTGTTCCTGCGCCTTCTTGGAAACGTCCTCGGCCGCGACCTGTGCGGCATAGGGGGTCGACTTGCGCGAGCCCTTGAAGCCCATCGTGCCCGCCGAGGACCAGGCAATCGTGTTGCCCTGCGCGTCGGTGATGGTGATGGTCGTGTTGTTGAACGACGAATTCACGTGCGCGATGCCGGATGCGATGTTCTTGCGTTCGCGGCGGCGTACGCGGGTGGCTTCCTTGCCCATTACCTAAAACCTTTCCTGTGATCTCAAACGCCGCCGTAATGCCAGCGGCTACACCTCAAACAGCGAATGGTGAGTGGCGAATAGCGAATAGGGGTCGGCCCTACCTCGCCATTCGCCATTCGCTACTCGCCAATTACTTCTTCTTGCCGGCGATCGACTTGGCCGGGCCCTTGCGCGTGCGCGCATTGGTGTGGGTGCGCTGGCCGCGCACCGGCAGGCCGCGACGATGGCGCAGGCCGCGATAGCAGCCGAGGTCCATCAGACGCTTGATGTTGATGCCGGTCTCGCGGCGAAGGTCGCCCTCGACCAGATAGTCGCGATCGATGACTTCGCGGATCTGCAGGACTTCCTGGTCGCTCAGCTGGCTGACGCGACGATCCACGGGGATCTTGACCTTCTCGATGATCTCGGCCGCGTTCTTCTGGCCGATGCCATGAATGTACTGGAGCGCGATCAGCACGCGCTTGTTGGTCGGAATATTCACGCCGGCAATACGGGCCACGGACTTCTCTCCTGTCGCCGATCCCTCATGGACCGGATCATGTTTATTGCTAACTCGGGCTGGTGTCCGCAAACGCGAACACGACGCCCTTCCCCTCATCTTCTTCGGGGCCCGGCATCGTCATAAAACTATCCGACTTGGATGCGGGGCTTATTAAAGGATTCAACTCGGTTTCGTCAACCGTCTCTATCGTTTAGCTCGCTTTTTCGTGACCTTTTTCGAAACCTTGCGAGCAGTCTTTTTTGCGGCCTTTTTGGCCGTCTTCTTGGCCTTTCCGGCCTTCCCGCCCCTGGCAGCGGAAGCGGCCGCCCGGCCCGCCTTCTTCACACCCCGGGAAGCCGCTTTTCCGGCTTTCCGGGCGGTTTTGGCAGCCTTCCGGGCGGTTTTGGCGGCCTTTTTGCCTGCCGGACGGGCGGTCTTGCGGGCGGCCTTCGTGGCCTTCCTGGCGGGCGCGGCGGCTTTAGCCCCCTCCCTGGCACCCTTGGGTTCCACCGCCCCGATCGCGGACAGGATGCGGTTGATCTCGCGGGTGACGTGCTCGATGGTCATCATGCCGTCGACCGTCAGCAGCTTCCGCCGCTCGGAATAATAGTGAATCAGCGGCTCCGTCAACGTGCGGTAGTTGGCCAGCCGCTTCGACAGCACTTCCGGGGTATCGTCGATTCGGACTTCCTCGCCGCGGGCCCGCATCTCCGCGACACGCGTCTCAACGCGATCCAGCAGCGCGCTCTCGTTGACGCGCAGCTCGACCACGGCGTCGAGCTTGATGTGCTTCCTCTTCAGGAGCTCGTCGAGCGCGGCCGCCTGCGGCACCGTGCGCGGAAAGCCGTCGAGGATGAAGCCGTTCTTCATGTCGGGCTGATCGAGGCGGTCGGAGATGATCCCGATCACGATCTCATCCGGCACCAGCGAGCCGCTGGCCATGATGTCCTTGGCCTGCAGGCCGACCGGGGTCTGGGCCGCGACCGCCGCGCGCAGCATCTCGCCGGTCGAGAGCTGAACGATGCCGTGCTTATGGACCAGCCGCTGCGCCTGGGTCCCCTTGCCCGCGCCTGGCGGACCCAAAAGGATCAATCTCATGACTATTCGCCCCCCGGCTTGGTGAGCGCAACTTCGCACACCCTGGTATTGATTTCAGGCCGCTGCCTCCCCGCCGGTCAGCGGCGGCGGCCCCTGAGCTTGGATTTCCTGATCAGCCCCTCATACTGATGGGCCAGCAGATAGCCTTGCACCTGCGCCACCGTATCCATCGTGACGCTGACCACGATCAGAAGCGAGGTGCCGCCAAAGTAGAATGGCACCGAGGCGTAGGAGATCAGAATTTCGGGAATGAGACACACGATCGCCAGGTAGACCGCACCCAGCACCGTGACGCGCGACAGCACGTAGTCGATATATTCGGCGGTGCGCTCGCCCGGACGGATGCCCGGGATGAAGCCGCCATGCTTCTTCAGATTGTCGGCCGTCTCGGTCGGGTTGAACACGATCGCGGTGTAGAAGAACGCGAAGAACACGATCAGCCCGAGATAAAGCACCAAAAACAGCGGACGGCCGTGGCTGAGCTGCGTGTTGAGCCACTGGAACCATTCGGGCCCCTTGCCGGCGTTGAAGTTCGCAACGGTCGCCGGCAGCAGCAGCAGCGACGAGGCGAAGATCGGCGGGATCACGCCCGAGGTGTTGAGCTTGAGCGGCAGATGCGAGGACTGGCCCTCGAACATCTTGTTGCCGACCTGGCGCTTCGGATACTGGATCAAAAGCCGCCGCTGGGCGCGCTCGAAGAACACGATCAGCGCGACGACGACGATGGCAAGTACGATGATCGC
>DATCXE010000493.1:0-4727 GCA_036565985.1 Bradyrhizobium sp. | reverse complement strand
AGCCGCGACATGGTGGCGGTGAGGTCGACGATCGGCTTGCAGACCCGACGGCGAACCATCGCGATCATCGCCGCGCTGGCCGCCGCGACCGCAACCAGAACTGCGAGAGCGATCAGGAAGCTGAACCGCGCGGCGGAATAGGCAAGCGCGAGAACGTATTCGGCGTTGTCGTAGAAGGCGTTGCGTACGTCGACGACGGCCCCGAGGCCGAGCTGGGATTCCACGAAGTACTTGTCGACGTCGTTCGCGAATTTGCCGGAGGTTGCGCCTTCCCTGGCGAGCTTCAATTCATTGCCGAAACGCTTGACGTAGGCCTCGTTCATCTTGTCCAGCGCCGCGGCGACGTTGGCGGGCGTTGCAGGATTGCCGCGCAGCTCCTGCAGCGACATCAGGATCTGGTCGGCGCGGCCCTGCGAGCGGCTGTATTCCATCTTCTCGGCCTCGGTGGCGACGCGGTTGTTGCCGACGAGGTTCTTGTGAACGCTGGCGTTGTAGCCGCCGACGTCGCGCAGGGTCCATGCGATGTTGGCGTAGACGGCCTGCCGGTAGGCGTCGCCGTCGAGCTGCGCCATGCGCCGCACCTGTTCGTCGAGCAGCGTCGTGACCGCGACATTGAAGGCCGCGTTGTCGGCGACGATCTTCCTGGCTGCGTCCTTGCGGGCTTCGGCCGGACCGTCGATGGCCTTGTCCATGGCATCGCGCAGGGCGGCGAACTTGACGTTCAGCGCGTCGATGCCGGCGCCGACGGTTGCAGCATCGTCGAGTCCGCCGGAGAGGTTCTTGCGGATCGCGTTCATCTTGTCGCGCGCGCCGTCGGTGTTCTTGCGGTATTTGCCGTTGAGATCGGCCCGCATCTTGGGGTCCACCGCGGGTGGCCCGTAGAGGATGTTGGTGGCAAAGCCGCGCTCGGGATTCATGTAGCGCGGAATTTCGCCGACCGCCCGCACCACTTCCAGTCGGCTCTGCGCGACCGAGACCCTTTCCATGGTTTGGTACTTTGTGACAGCCACGTAGACCGCGAAGCCACCGCCCACGGTGGAGAGCGAGACGATGGCGGCGGTGAGGAGGGTACCGATTTTCATGGGATGTGAGCCATTTGCGCTGGTAATTGGGTGCGGACGCGCATCTTAGGTGGCACGGATTAATCCCGGGTTTACGCTTGGGGAAGGAGTGCGGCGGTTACCGGGCAAAATCTCGTCATGTCCGGCGACGGGGGACAGCGCGCCGCGGCCGGTCGTCTCGATCAATCGACTTTGTGCAATCGTCGCTGAACAGCGCGCGATCAGTGCGAATCGCTATTTGCGATAAAGCCGCGAGGCCGCTTCGTTGAGTTTATCGCGATCGTTGCCAATCCGACGGATGAGTTCGCGCGCCTGGTCCGGCGTGATGTCATGCTTCTTTGCGAAGTATCCGACTTCGTAGGGCCCGCTCGCAGCTACCTTCCGGCGATTGGACCGGCTGCGCCTTTTCTTGCTGCCTGGCATTTCCTGCCTCGCACGCAAATGCGCCGGCGCATGACACCGGCGCGAGCACTAAACGCCGACAGATTGCGTCCGTTCCAAATGTTCTACACTCGCGCCGACCGGCGCCATGCGATCTCCACGACAAAGGGCGTGGCTTTGCCTCCGGCGATGGCCAGGTTTGACGTCATCGGCTTCGGAACTTGTTCAGCCGTTTGCGCGTTTGAGCGCACATGAAAAATGAAGATATGCCCGCGTCCGCAAGTGCCGAAGCGCGGATCGGACGTGCAGTGGATGCGATCCGCAGCATGTCCCGGGAGCTCGCCGAGGAGATTACGCCGCCGCCGACCTGGCGCGACCGCCTAAGCACGGCGACGCGCGAGGCACCTATCCCGTCGCTGGCAATTGCCTTCCTGATCGGGCTGATCGTGGCGCGCCGGTGATCGCGCGGGTCACTCCGGTCAGTTCACCGCGCTTCTTCGTTCCCGCTCTTCGATGCGGACTTCGGCTGCGCCGCAGGCCTGGAACCGACTTCCTGGCAGGGCAATTGCGTCCAGGTGCCGTCGGCTGTCTGCTGATACGCGTTGCAGGGAGACGAGGTGGGCGCCTCGCTGGTTTTCTGCTCGTGATCTGAACTCCTGGCGAGCGTTGGCGCTGCCAGCGTCAGCAGGGCGGCAATCAAGCCGAGGAACATCGCGTGTCCTAATCGCATGGGAAGCTCTCCTTTCTCGAAATGACATCCCTTTTTCTATGAAAGATTGTGGAGTTTCTTTGGAGGGGCGAAGCGCACGCGTGCGTTTGCTTAATGTTTGGCAAACGCCGCCATCCGCCGGAGGTGCGTGGTCTGCGCCGATGCGTCGTGTTTCGGTGCACGGAACCGCCGCCTCGGCTGCGCGTTGCTGAGGATCGAACGGCGTTCCCTTCGCGAGCAGTCACTGCCCCTGATGTCCGCGCAGCCTTTCGCTCGCAAAACGCCGCAGGGGGAGAACGGCCATGCGTAAAAGCGAGCCTCTGCTCAATAAATTGCTCACCCATTTTCTGATGGGCGTGGCGCTCGGCCTCTCGCTGGTGCTGCTGCTGGGCCTGATTGAAGCGTTCCACGTCAGGGACGTGATCGCGCGCAGCGAAGCCCCGGTGCGGATGGCGGTCATGCTGGTCACGACTTTCGGACTGATGTTCGGCATCGGCGCGGTGCTGACCGGCCTCGTGCTCGCGCTGGAGGAAGAGGAGCGCTGACGGCGCGGCAGGTCAGCGCCGTGTGCGCGCAATCGTGCCGGCGATGATCTGCATGGCGACGCCGACCACCCATCCGGCCATGATCATGCCGATCCAGGTCATGTGTGGGTCCTGGCGCAGCACGATCACCCCGACGGAAGCAAACGCCGACAAGGCGGCGAAGAAGGTACCGACCGCGCTGAGCAACTCCGGCGTATCGATCTTGCCGACCCAGCTGCCGTCGGCAGGTGGCTCGTTTCCAGTCGATGCGCTGAAGGGCAGGGGCGGCGTATCGATCCCGAGATAGAAGCCGACGGCGCCGCCCAGCATCATCAGGAGCAGGAAGGCCTGGTTGGTGAGTGCGGCGTGGCTCGTTCCGACCAGCGCCGCCACAAACAAGCCACTGGCCGCGCCTGCCATTGCAAGCCCAAGCCGTTCAAGGATGTGGGCGAACTTTCTTACGCGGGTTCGCATGACGGTAACCCCGCTCACTGCTGGTTCAGACTAGGACGGTTTTGCAGAGCGGGAAAGCAACCTAGCGGTGCAAGCCACTATACCGATATGATCCGGCGCAAACGCGAACATATTGTATCGCGATTGCCTGCCGGGAGAGACGACCGACATGAGCCTGTTCAATACGCCCTTCGATCCCGCGCGCGAGGCCGCGCTCGTCACCGGTGCAGGCAATGGCATCGGCCGTGCAATCGCGCAGGCGCTGGTAGCTGAGGGCGTGCGCACGGTGTTCGCCGATGTGAACCGGGACACGGTTACCGCTGCGGCCAAAGCCTCGTCGCGGCCGGAGCTCGCGGCGGTCTGGGTGGGCGATCTCGCCGAGCCCGCAGCGCGCGGTGCGCTGCTGGCCGAAGCGCAGTCTTCAGTCGGACGGGTGACGCATTTCGTGCATAGCGCCTCGCCGGCGCGGCGCGAGGCCGATCATGCCATGGCCGTCACCACCGAGACATGGGCGCAGATGCATGCGGTCAACCTCGATGCCGGATTCCATCTGTCGCGCGAACTGGCGCGAAAGCTGATTGCGGACAAGGCGCCCGGCTCATTCCTGCTGCTTACTTCGCTGCATTCAGGTACGCCGCGCAACCTGCCGCACTACTCGACGTCGAAGGCCGGCCTTGCGATGCTGGTGAAGGAATTGGCCAAGACTTTTGGCCGCTTCAACATTCGCGTCAACGCGCTGGTGCCCGGCGCGATCGCCGCCGGTGGTTTCGTTGCCGATCCCGGGCTTGCCAGACACATTCCGCTTGGCCGGCTGGGCCAGGCGGAGGACCTCGCCCCGCTTGCGCTCGCGGTTTTGTCAAACCGGATATCGGCCTATGTCACAGGCGCCGCGATCGTGATCGATGGCGGGTTGTCGCTGACAAACTGGTTCGATCCGCCCGACATCGGAGATCTGTAGTTCTGTAGGATGGGTAGAGCGCAGCGAAACCCATCGATACTTGCGCGGATGCTACGTGATGGGTTTCGCTGCACTCTACCCGTCCTACCCTCAGGAGCCCGCATCAAATTGTGAACGATCGCCTGGGGAACGAGCGATGTGGATCGACGGTTGTCATCGACCTGAACTCGGGAGGGAGAGCCATGATATCCGAGATTCAAATCCACACGATCGCGCGCCAGATGCTGGAGAAGCACGGCCACGCCGCGATCGCACAGGCCGCCAGCAATGCGGTGGCGTGCGAGAGCAAGGGCGATGATGAGGAAGCCAGAGAGTGGCGTCACATCGAGGACGCGATGAAGATGATGCGCGGCCCGCACCAGAGCTGACCCGGCTGCGCTCTCCGAGCTTCGCCGGGCAAGTCTGTCGCACCGCGTCACAAGCGGCGTGGTGCGCGAACGTATCTCGTCCTACCGCACGGGCATCGGCGGACGCACCACCGGTTGGCCATCGTCAGCCATTTGCGGCGGCGCGGGCTGAGCCTGCAGGGGGGCAGCGGGCGGCGGCAATGGCTGGACCGGCGGGATATAGGCGGTGTGTGCAGGCGGCGGCCGACGTGGTGCGGGCGGTGCAGTTGCGCGGGGCGGAGGTGCTGCTGCTAC
>DATCXE010000492.1:0-3767 GCA_036565985.1 Bradyrhizobium sp. | reverse complement strand
TGGCCAGATCGCAGGTCCCCGCGTGGTCGAGCACATGGTCGACGCGGTGCTGTCGTTCGAGGGCGAAGGCTCGCAGCATTTCCGCATTCTGCGCGCGATGAAAAACCGCTTCGGTCCGACCGACGAAATCGGCGTGTTCGAAATGACGGGCCTGGGCCTTCGCGAGGTCTCCAACCCCTCCGAATTGTTCCTTTCTGAACGCGATCTGGGCAGCCCGGGCACGGCGGTATTTGCCGGCATCGAGGGCACCCGGCCGGTGCTGGTGGAATTGCAGGCGCTGGTGGCCCCGACCACGCTCGGTACCCCCAGGCGCGCCGTCGTAGGCTGGGATCCGAGCCGGCTGTCCATGGTGCTCGCCGTGCTCGAGGCCCATTGCGGGGTCAAGCTGTCCGGATACGACGTCTATCTGAACGTTGCCGGGGGTCTGCGCATCCAGGAACCCGCAGCCGACCTCGCGGCAGCGGCAGCGCTGGTGTCGTCGCTGGTGAATGCGCCATTGCCCACGGATGCGGTCTATTTCGGCGAGATTTCGCTCTCCGGCGCGGTCCGGCCGGTGGCGCAAACCTCGGCCCGGCTGAAAGAGGCCGCCAAACTCGGCTTTGGCCGCGCGATTTTGCCTGAATCGGCCCGCGGCGAGGTCGGCTCCGATGGCGGCCTGGCGCTGAACAGCGTCGGCGGATTGACCAGTTTGGTCGCCGAAATCGCCGCGCGGGGCACGCCGAGGAACGCCGGGAACGGCAACCGGGAGGCCGGTGCCGGAACATCTGAGAAAAATGCCACACCGTCGCGATTCCGTCGTGAGAACGGGTAAAGCGGCGTGACGCGCCCGGCCCTCGCCGCTATACAACGCGCGCGAAAGGCGAGCGGGATGGCGCGATATCCAGCCTTGCGGGATATGCCGTCTGGCCCTCACTTGGGGGTGAACTCCACCCGCCGATTCGCTGCTTGATGACTTACGAGCGGACCTGACCAGCCGATGCCGATTACGATACTCGATCTCGTCCTGCTCGCGGTGATGCTGATTTCGGGCCTGCTCGCCATGGTGCGCGGCTTCATGCGGGAGATCCTGTCGATCGCCGCGTGGGGCGCTGCCGCACTGGTCACGCTTTATGCTTTCTCGAAGCTGCTCCCGACCGCAAAGACTTATTTCAATAACGATACGGTTGCGGCGGTGGCGGTGGTCGCCGGCACCTTTATCGGTACCCTGATCGTGGTGTCGGTCATCACGGTGCGAATTTCAGACATGGTGCTGGATTCGCGAATCGGCGCGCTGGATCGCACGCTCGGCTTCCTGTTCGGGTTGGGCCGCGGGCTTTTGATCGTTGTGGTCGCTTTCCTGTTCTTCACCTGGCTGGTGCCCGACAAGCAGCGGCCGGACTGGGTCACAGGTGCGAAGTCCCGGCTGGTTCTGCAGGGAACCGGGGATTGGTTAATGTCGCTCTTGCCGGATGATCCCGAGAACACCATCTTAAAGAGATTCAAGAAGAATAAACCTGAAGACGATCAAACTGACGCCGACCAGACAACCCCTGCGTCTGGCGATGGCTACAGCAAACCTGCCCGTGACAGCCTTAAAAAGCTGATCGAGAAACCCGCGGGCCGCTAATTCTGGCCAAAATAGAGAGGCGATGGACGCGATGCAAAACCCTTCCGATCCCGCCGGCCGACTCGAGCTCGATATTGATCTAAATCCGGGCATCGAGTTGCAGGATGATCTCGAAGGCGACACGCTACGCGAGGAATGCGGCGTGTTCGGCATCTTCGGCCACCCCGAGGCCGCCGCCATCACCGCACTGGGACTGCACGCCCTCCAGCATCGCGGCCAGGAAGCCGCCGGCATCGTCTCCTTCGACGGCAGCCGCTTCCATTCCGAGCGCCGGCTCGGCCTCGTCGGCGATACCTTCTCCCGCCGCGAAGTGATCGAGCGCCTGCCCGGCAACATGGCCGTCGGCCATGTCCGCTACTCCACGACCGGCGGGACCATCCTGCGCAACGTGCAGCCGCTGTTCGCCGAACTCAGCGCCGGCGGCTTTGCGGTCGGCCACAACGGCAACCTCACCAACGGGCTGACGCTGCGCCGCGAACTGGTGAAGGGCGGCGCGATGATGCAATCGACCACCGACACCGAGGTCATCCTGCACCTGGTCGCGCAGTCCAAGCGCAGCCGTTTCATCGACCGCTTCATCGAGTCGCTGCGCGCGATCGAAGGCGCCTACGCGCTGGTCGCGCTGACCAACAAGAAGCTGATCGGCGCGCGCGACCCCCTCGGCATCCGTCCCCTGGTGCTCGGCGATCTCGACGGCCACCCGATCCTGACTTCGGAGACCTGTGCGCTCGACATGATCGGCGCCAAATACGTCCGCGACATCGAGCCCGGCGAAATCATCGTGTTCGACGAGGCCGGCGCGAACAGCCACAAGCCGTTCCCGCCGAAGCCGCCGCGGCCCTGCATCTTCGAATACATCTACTTCTCGCGGCCGGACTCCATCGTTGGCGGCCGCTCGGTCTACGACGTGCGAAAAGCCTTCGGCGCCCAGCTCGCGCGCGAAAGCCATGTCGAGGTCGATGTCGTGGTGCCGGTGCCGGATTCCGGCGTACCTGCCGCTCTCGGCTACAGCCAGCATTCCGGCGTGCCGTTCGAACTAGGCATCATCCGAAACCATTACGTCGGCCGCACCTTCATCCAGCCGACCCAGAGCGTGCGCGAACTCGGCGTGCGCATGAAGCATTCGGCCAATCGCGCCGCGATCGAAGGCAAGCGCATCATCCTGATCGACGACTCGCTGGTTCGCGGCACCACGTCGAAGAAGATCGTGCGCATGATGCGCGATGCCGGCGCCAGCGAGGTGCACTTCCGCCTCGCCTCGCCGCCGATCCTCTATCCCGATTATTACGGCATCGACCTGCCGGACCGCGGCGGACTGCTCGCCGCGACCCACTCGCTGGAAGAGATGCGCGAGATCATCGGCGCGGATTCGCTGGCCTTCCTGTCGATCGACGGCATGTACCGCGCCATGGGCGAACCCGGCCGCGATCCCGCCAATCCGAAGTTCTCCGACCACTGCTTCACCGGTACCTATCCGACCCACCTCACCGACCAGACCCAGGTCGAGCCGCAGCCCCGGCAATTGTCGCTGCTGGCGGAAGCGAGCTGAGGCGAAGCGTTTAAGGCAAAAAATCCCGTAAATTTCCGTCATGGCCGGGCTTGTCCCGGCCATCCACGTCTGTAAAACCCGCCGCAAAGACGTGGATGCCCGGCACAAGGCTGGGCATGACGAAAGCCTGGATCATGACCAAACCCCTCGCCTCCCGTATCGCCCTCGTCACCGGCGCATCGCGCGGGATCGGCTATGCCACCGCGCGCGCCCTGGCGAAGGCCGGCGCACATATTGTTGCCATTGCGCGCACGCAGGGCGGCCTGGAAGAACTCGACGACGAGATCCGCAAAGACGGCGGCAGCGCCACGCTGGTGCCGCTCAACCTCACCGATTTCGAAGGCATCGCCCGGCTTGGGGCTGCGCTGCACGAGCGTCACGGCAAGCTCGACATCCTCGTCGGCAATGCCGGTATCGCAGGCCCCTCCTCGCCGCTCGGCCATATCGAGCTGAAGCCGTGGAACGATGTGATGGCGATCAATGTCACCGCCAACTTCCAGCTCATCCGCTGCATGGATCCGCTGCTCAGAATGTCCGACGCCGGGCGCGCCGTGTTCGTGACGTCGGGCACGGCCAGCAAGGCAAGCGCCTACCAGGGCCCCTACGCGGCCT
>DATCXE010000469.1:0-5474 GCA_036565985.1 Bradyrhizobium sp. | reverse complement strand
GAGACGATGACGGCGGGCTTGCCCATATAGCCGGCGTCGCCGCGTTTGACCTTGGGCGCAAAGTCGACGTTCGCGACCTGCCGCAACAGGATCGGGCGTCCCTCGATGGTGGTAACGACGATGTTGCGCAGGTCTTCCAGGCTCGTCGTGCGCCCGATATTCCGGATCAGGAATTCGCGGGCGTTCTGGTCGGTGAAGCCGCCGCCGGTGTTGGTGCCGAACTGCCGGAGCGCCAGTTCCATCTGCTCGTAACTCACGCCGAGCGCGCGTAATGCCGAAGGCAGCGGGGCAATGCGGTACTGACGGACCTCGCCGCCGATCGGGATCACCTGGGCTACGCCGGGCACGGCGAGCAGCCGCGGCCTGATCGTGAAGTCGGCGATCTCGCGCACCTCCATCGGGGAAGCCGTCTTCGACGTCACGGCGATCAGGAGGATCTGGCCCATGATCGAACTGATCGGGCCGATCTGCGGCGTGACGTTCAGGGGCAGCTGGCTCTGCACCTGCGCGAGACGTTCCGCGACCAGCTGGCGGTTGCGGAAGATATCGGTTCCCCAATCGAACTCGACGTAGACGATGGAAAGACCGATGCCCGAGACCGATCGTACCCGGCTAACACCCGGCACGCCGTTCATCTGGGTTTCGATCGGGAAGCTGACGAGTTGTTCGACTTCCGGCGGGGCGTAACCTTCCGACTCCGTCATGATGGTGACGGTCGGACGGTTGAGGTCCGGAAACACGTCGACGGGCAACTGGCGCGCGGTATAGGCGCCGAGAAGCACGAGGATAGCAGCCATTGTCAGAACGAGAAGGCGATTGCGGAGCGAAGCGCTGACCAGGAATGTGAACATGCGCGCGCCTCCTCAGCGGACGTGATCGAGAAGGTCCGCGCCTTGCGACACGATCCGCTTGCCGGGCGTGAACCCGGACACGATCAGCACGCGATCGCCGTCGAGAGGTTCGGTACGCACGCTCCTTGGCATGAAGCGCTCGGGCGAAACGTGCTCGTAGACGAAATCCTGGCCGTTGGAGCCGCGAACGACGCTGCCCCGCGGTACGGCGAGGCCTTGCTTGGCATCGTCGGTCGCGACCAGCACGGTGAGGAACTGGCCGGCGCGCAGCCCCGCTGTGTCGCCGGTCACGGCAAAATGAACCGGCACCGATTGGCTGCGATCGGCGAAGCCGGTGCCCTGATAGATGAGGTCGTAATTTTTGCCCGTATATGTCGAAGCCCGCGCGCCCCGGGATGGTTCGAGGCTCTCGAAGCTTAGCGCCTCGACCCACAGCCGCGACGGATCGATGATGTTGAAGACGACGGAGCTCGGCTGGACGATCTGGCCGGCCACGGCGCTGCCTTCGGCGATCACGCCTGCGACCGGCGCGATCAGCGCCTCGGGCTCGCGGCGCGATTTCTCAATCGATGCGCGGCGGTCGCGCAGCCCGTCCAGTTCCAATCGCGTGTCCTCGAGCTGAGTCCGCGATATCGCGCCCGACGGCGCGAGTTGTTCGTAGCGCGCGAACCGGCGTTCGACGATCGAGATCTGCTGATCGAGTTCGCCCTGGCGCTGCCGCATGTCGGAAACATCGATCGCCGCTATAGGCGGCGTGACATAGCCCAGAATGTCGCCTTGCTTCACCCGTGTGCCCAACCGGGGAAAGCCGCCCGATGGTGCGGAAAGGCGGCCGCCGACGGCGGATTGCACGTAGCCACTGGCATTTGGATCGGGGATGATCCTGCCCGGAAGTTCAGTGACTTTCTTGTGCGTCGCGTCTTCGGCGAGCAGCGTCCGCAGCCCAAATATCCGCTGCACCGTCTTCGGCACAAAAACCGCGCCATCCGGAAGCCGCTGGGCGCGCTCGCCCGAGACGGTGCTGATCGCGAGCTGCGCCTTTTCCTCCTCATGGCCGTGGCCTTCATGCGCCTGCAGTTCGCGCGCGCCCATCAGCACGGAAAAGATCGCAACAACGGCCGCTACCCTGCGGCGACTGCGCAGTGCGATGGCAGAGAGCAGCGCCCCCATGAGCGCGCCACCGAGCACGAGAAGAACCGAAACCATGCTGATATGGCCGCCGGGCGCCACATCGCTTTTCGCACCGCCTTGCACGGTGGCCGGCGCCGTCTGAATCGTCAGCGGCAGGATGTCGGTGGCATCTCCCGCCGCCACCGTGAAAATCAGGTCCACGCGTCCGTTCTTGGCGAGCCACGGCGCCGTCACGCGGTAAGTGCCGTCGGTGCCCTCCGCGGCCTTGACGGGACCGTCAGGGGATTCCACCTCGATCGTTGCGCCGGTCACCGGCTCGTTGGTGGCGAAGCGATCGAGATAGATTTCGAGATTTTCGCCGCGGGCCACCGCCACGATCTCGAACGCGGTGGAATCTGCCTCGCCGCGTGGCAGCGCGCCTGCCGAGACCGGCGGCTGCTCCTCGTGGTTATGGCCCTCGTGGGCGGTAGCGGGCGTGATTGCCGCGCTGAGAGCCGCAGTCATCGCGAGGGCACGCAGGGCGGGCCCGAAATGGGAAAGCATACTGGCCGTCCTTCAATCTGAATTGCCGTCGGTTGCGGGCAGCACGGGGCATGCCTCGCAGACTCATGGTCCGGTTGGATTCAGATGAAGTGCTTTGGAGGCCGCCGGAGCGACTCCGGCTCGCGGTCAGGCCATATCTGTGACGGCGCAAATGCAACGCGCGTCATCGACCGGGGAAACGTCATGAACGCCACAGGGCTGGGCAACCCGGCTGCGCAGCAGCCGGCACACGCCGACAGGCAGCAGCCGCCGGTGCAGTTGCGGTCCGAGGCCGGAAGCGTCCCGGTTTGATTCCACTGCGATTGCTGCAGCGATGCGGGCGCGGCTTGCCGTTCGGATTCCTGAGATGTGGCTTGAAATGCGGCGTGGCCGTTATGCAGGGATGCCTGGTGCTGATGGCCGAGATGGGCCTGGGCAACGGATGGCGCAAACGAAAGCGCGATCAGGACCGCCGCTCCCAGAATTCGCATGATCAGTTGCTTCAGCATCATGGCCCAATCGTAGCACAGCTTTCTCCTAGATATCGAGGAGGAACCGGGAATTCAAGGTCCTGTCCCGCTGCCGATGGCTAACCATGATGCTATCGCGAATTAGTTTCAACAATGTGATGCGCGACGTCGAGGCCTGGTCCCCTTTGTGGCGTTCGATTCGCGCACGCCTCAGGCCGGCAGGTAATTCCGGATCGCCGGCAGGAAGAAGATCGCGATATTGATCGCGAAGCCGAGGCTCCAGAGGATCGAGCGCAGCGTCGGGCGGTTGCCGAGATAGGTGAAGACATAGGCGATCCGCACGATCAGGAACAGGACCGCGAGTTCGTCGATATAGTGCTGCGGGGCCTGCCGGAATTCGGCCAGCAGCACGGCCGCCGCAAAGAACGGAAAGGCCTCGATCCCGTTCTGATGGGCGCCGAGCGCGCGGGCGCGGATCGGGTCCTGGTAGAACGCGGGATCGCGCGGCTTGGCGTTATCGAAACGGCGATGCCCGGCCCATTTGACCGAGGCGATCGTCAGCAGGTAAAGCAACAGCGCTCCGAAAACGCACCATTCGGCGATCGTCATGGTTCCTCCCGTCCTCGGCAATATGTGAGCGTATCGAACCGGCCATTACCTTGACAAGGATGGGCCAACACGCGAAGCCACTGACGTCATGACGGCAGCCACCACCATTGGAAGCGCAAAGCCTGTGCCTGCAACCGGGCGTGAACGCGTCGGCGTGCTGCTGGTCAATCTCGGCACCCCGGACACCGCGGATGCCAGGGGGGTGCGGGTCTATCTAAAGGAGTTTCTCTCCGACCCGCGCGTGATCGAGGACCAGGGGCTGCGCTGGAAGCTGATCCTGAACGGCATCATCCTGCGCGTGCGCCCCGGCCGCAAGGCGCGCGACTACCGGAAGATATGGAATACCGAGAAGAACGAGTCCCCGCTGAAGACGATCACGCGGGCGCAGGCGGAGAAGCTCTCCGGGGCGATCGCCGACCACGACCACGTCGTGGTCGATTGGGCGATGCGCTACGGCAATCCGTCGATCCGTTCGCGCATCGCGGCGCTGACCGAGCAGGGCTGCGACCGCCTGCTGGTGGTGCCGCTCTATCCGCAATATTCCGCGGCGACCTCGGCGACCGTCTGCGACGAAGTGTTTCGCGTGCTGGGCGATATGCGCGCGCAGCCGACGCTGCGGGTGACGCCGCCCTATTACGATGATCCTGACTATATCGATGCGCTCGCGGTCTCGATCAACGCGCACCTGGCGACGCTGCCGTTCCAGCCCGAACTGATCGTGGCGTCGTTTCACGGCATGCCGCAGAAATATGTCGACCAGGGCGATCCCTACCAGGCGCAGTGCATCGCAACAACCGAGAGCTTGCGCAAGCGCATGGGCCTTGATGCGTCCAGACTGATTCTTACATTTCAATCACGCTTCGGCTTCGACGAGTGGCTGCAGCCCTACACCGACAAGACCATCGAAAAACTCGCGAAAGATGGGGTGAAAAGTATTGCCGTCGTGACGCCCGGTTTCTCGGCCGATTGCCTGGAGACGCTGGAGGAGATCGCGCAGGAAAACGCCGAGATCTTCAAGCACAACGGTGGCGAGCAATTCGCCGCGATTCCCTGCCTCAATGACAGCGATCCCGGCATGGACGTGATTCGCCAGCTCGTGCTTCGCGAACTGCAAGGCTGGATTTAACCAAATCCAGCAACGGCCGGCGCCCGGATCGAATACATCTGGTGGCCCGCAAACCATTCCCTAGCTATATAATCAGAACCTGAGAGCGGCCGGCCGAACCGGCGCCGCGGCATTGCCGACCAGGAGAGACCGCGCCCGGCGACGCATTTGCCGGCTTTGGAGGGAATTCATGACCGGCTTCGATATCTTCGCGATCGTCTTTGTCCTGCTCGTCATCGTCACGCTGTTCGCGGGCGTCAAGACGGTGCCGCAGGGCTACGACTGGACCATCGAGCGGTTCGGCAAATACACCCGCACGCTGTCGCCGGGGTTGAACATCATCGTTCCCTATTTCGATCGCGTCGGCCGCAAGATGAACATGATGGAGCAGGTGATCAACATTCCCGAGCAGGAGGTGATCACCAAGGACAACGCGACCGTCACGGTCGACGGCGTCGCGTTCTTCCAGGTGTTCGACGCCGCCAAGGCAAGCTACGAGGTCGCCCATCTCGAACAGGCGATCATCGTTCTGACCATGACCAACATCCGCTCCGTGATGGGATCGATGGACCTCGACCAGGTGCTGTCGCACCGCGACGAGATCAACGAGCGGCTGCTGCGCGTGGTCGACGCCGCGGTGTCGCCGTGGGGGCTGAAGGTCAACCGCATCGAGATCAAGGACATCGTGCCGCCGGCCGACCTCGTCGAAGCCATGGGTCGGCAGATGAAGGCCGAGCGCGTCAAGCGCGCCGACATCCTGCAGGCCGAGGGCCAGCGCCAGTCGGA
>DATCXE010000453.1:0-3769 GCA_036565985.1 Bradyrhizobium sp. | reverse complement strand
CGGCCGCTGCATCGTGCGCAACCCGCAGGTATTCTTGTTCGACGCGCCGCTGTCGAACCTTGATGCCAAGCTGCGTGCCCAGATGCGCATCGAGATCAAGCGTCTGCACGCGGAGATTCCGACCACGTCGGTGTTCGTGACTCACGACCAGGTCGAAGCCATGACGCTCGGCGACCGCGTCGTGATCATGCGCGACGGCAGGGTCCAGCAGATCGGCACCCCGCTGCAGGTCTATGGCAAGCCAGCCAACAAGTTCGTCGCGGGCTTCATCGGCGCGCCCGCAATGAACTTTATCGACGTCACCGTGCGTAGCGATGCCGGCGCCGTGTCGGTCGAGGCAGAAGGCCTCCGGTTGACGGTCGGCGGGGCGGACGCGCCTGCGCTCGTGGCCCACAACGGCCGCCGGGTGATCCTGGGCGTGCGGCCGGAGCACCTCGTGCTCGGTGACAGCACCCCGGGCCTTGGTTTCGATGCCCACGTCGAGGTCGTCGAGCAACTCGGCTCCGAGATCCTGCTGGAGACGAGGGCAGGCGGCACCAGCGTCACCGCTGCCCGCGTGCCAGCCGAAACCGCGATTGCTCGCGGCGACCAGGTACGGCTGTCGGCGCAGCCCGGGCGCCTGCATTTCTTCGACCCCGACACGGAACTGCCGATTTCGGGGTGATTGCGGCGGCCCGAGCGCCGGTGATTCGGCCCGGAACAGGCCGTTTTCCGGACATGGAACCTTTTCCTCACCCGCGCATTCTTCTCCCTGTCACGGCAGAGGTGAGACATGCTGGTCGAGCGCGGATTGCAGGTGATGAATGTGGAGGTGGTGGGCGATGCCTACGCCATCGCCTCGAACTACCTCCGCAAGTCCGGCGCGATTGCCGACACCATGGCCACCAACGAGCCGCTTATCGAAATCATCGTCAGACTGTTCCAGCACGGCGAATTCAACAGGATCAGGCTCGCCAACAAGGCGATCACCAAATTCGAAGAACAGATGTCGGCCTGACCGCATTCACCGTATCGGGAGAATTCCATGGAAGCCGCCATCGACCGCATCATGCATACCTATGATCTGCTCGTGAACCGCACCGCCGCGGCGAGCGAGGAGGCGCGCGCCCGGGTGACCGAATACGTCGCCACCCTGGTCGAGGCGGGCGAAAAGGATACGCACCGGCTGACCGTGTGCGGGCTGACCTATCTGCGCCAGCTTGACGGCAGCAACGATCCGGTCAAGGCCGGCTATACCGGGCTGTAGACATCAGCCATCTGCAATCGCGCGAGCACGGCGTCGGGATTCGCGCTATGAAGGGCGCGAACAGTTGTCTTCATGAGCAGATGGAGGCTCCGCTATGGCGTCAATCACCCGTCGCCTGTTCCTGTCGCTGGCCGCTCTCCTTGCGCCGGGTTCAGCCATCGCCCATCACGGCTGGGGCGGATACGACACGTCGAAGTCGTTCACCGTCACCGGCAAGATCCTGAAATCGACCTTCGAGAATCCGCACTGCGAGATCGAGATGGAGGTCGACGGCAAGCACTGGCACTTCATCCTGGCGCCGCCGTCGCGCATGCAGGCGCGTGGCGCTACCGCCGACCTGATCGCACCCGGCAAGACCTGCACTGTGTTCGGCTATCCTCACATGACCAGGCCGGATGAGGCGCGTATCGAATATATCGTGCTGGACGGCAAGCGCATCGAACTGCGGTAGACCTCCGTGGAGCATCAGGCGGGCTCATCGGTATTCCTGACCTTGCAGGAAAGTGCGCTCGGCCATGCCATGCGCTCGTCGCCCGCGCTTTATCCTGCGGTCGAGATCCTGCACATCATCGGTTTCGTGGTGCTGGTGGGCTCGATCCTGGCGCTCGATTTGCGGCTGCTGGGTCTGGGGCGCGCGATTGCCATCAAGCCGATGGCGCAATTGTTGTTGCCGTTGTCGCGGGCGGGCTTCCTGCTCGCGATCAGCATGGGGTTTTTGCTGTTCAGCGCCGACGCCTCGCATGTCGTGAAAAATCCGGCGTTCCAGGCCAAGCTGCTGCTGATTTCAGCGGCGCTGCTCAACATCGTGATCGCGCATGCCGGCCCGTGGCGCCATATCGAACGCTGGGGGGAGGAAGTGTCCGGCGGAGCCAGGGCCACCGCGCTGCTGTCGCTCGTGCTGTGGCTTGGCGCGATCTGCGCGGGCCGCCTGATCGCATACTTCTGAAGGAGGCCGCCGCCATGCCCCGCATGTGCTTCGCCGTCTTCGCAATCCTTCTCGGCCTCTCGGGCGCGGCAAAAATCGCCCGCGCCGATGATGTCGCCAATGCCTGGAGGGCGTTGCGGGCAGGCGGCCACGTCGCGCTGATGCGCCATGCCGATGCGCCGGGCGGTTTCGGCGATCCGCCGGGATTTCGCGTCGAGGACTGCGCCACGCAGCGCAACCTCAGCGCCAAGGGGCGGGCGGATGCGGAGAAGATCGGCGCGCGGCTCAAATCTGAAGGCATCGCGTTCGAGAAAATATTGAGCTCGCCGTGGTGCCGCTGCATCGACACGGCGAAGCTCTTGAAACTCGGACCTGTCGAAATCGAAGCGACCTTCGGCAATGTGGTCGTGCTGCGCGATCAAAAAGACTCGCTCACCGCTGGCGCCCGCGCGCTGATCGCGAAATGGAGCGGGCAGGGAAACCTGCTGGTCTCGACGCACGGTGCGAACATTCAGGCTTTGACGGGCATCTCGCCCGCCAGCGGCGAGATCGTCGTCGTCCGGGGTGGAAGCGGCGGCACCGAACCTGTTGGCCGTCTTAGACTGGATGAACCGTAACCGATGGTTAGCCCGCTCGGCGCTGAAATCACATTCGCGTTGCCTGTCGGGCAAATCACTTCCACATCAATCACCATCAAGCCGTCCATCCCTTCACGCAAAAATATTCCGCTCGCGCTGTCGGGCAAATCAGTGATTTAACTCCGCGTGTCTCACGGCGAATGAGGGGCGTTGGCCATCGTCACGAACGTGCGGTGAGATGCGGTGGACGCGGATGCCATGACTGACGAGTGTGGCAATTGCGTACGGCGAAGTCGTGTGGTCTCGGCGCCGCGGTGCTGGCGTCAAGTTGCGCGGGGTTTACGTCCTGTGCAGCGACGGAGGCAAAAGAGCCGTTCTCCGGAGAGAGCACGAAGTAAGCCGTAAAGCCATTGCGCAGGGAAGGCCGGAGTGTTTCCGCTGAACCTGTATGCTCGTGTGCGCGTTTTTAAGTGCGCAATTGCACGCGAGACCGCGGGTGCAGCGTGCACCCGGTCTTCCCTGCGCCCTCTATTTCCGGAGGGAACGAACGAAAATGCAAACCTCGGGCAAAACCTGTCGCGAGATCGCGAAGCCATACTCAGTTGTCATCCCCGCGCAGGCGGGGATCCAGTATTCCAGAGACAGCAGTGATTGAACCGAGAAGCCGCAGCGTACTCGATCCCCGCCTGCGCGGGGATGACAGTCCCTGGGCGGCGGGGGAGTTCCGGATTGCGTCGGTGCGGTCGCAATGACAGGCTAAGAGCGCCTCATCCCAACTCCGAACAAAAGTAAAAAGGAAACCCCATGCTCACGCTTCATCACCTCAACGACTCCCGCTCGCAGCGGATCCTGTGGCTGCTGGAGGAACTGGGCACGCCCTACGAGATGAAGCGCTACCAGCGCAATGCCGAGACCCGGCTGGCGCCGCCGGAACTGAAGAAGATCCATCCGCTCGGCAAGTCGCCCGTCATCACCGACGGCGACACCACGATCGCGGAATCCGCGGCCATCGTCGATTAC
>DATCXE010000219.1:0-2601 GCA_036565985.1 Bradyrhizobium sp. | reverse complement strand
ACATCGGGCGCGACATCGGTCGGCACGTGTCCCATGCCGGCGTGAAAGGTGAACTTGTTGCGTGCGCCATGGAAACGCGCGGCGTTTTCTGCAAAGCGCGGGCCGAACCGGTCGTCGAGCGGCAGCACGTTGTGTTTCTCGGCCTCGCTCCACCACAGCTTGATCATCGCATCCAGCCGTTCGGGTTGTTGTGCCGCGAGATCCTCGGTTTCCGAAAAATCCTTCGCGAGATGAAACAGCTCCCATTTGTCGTTCTCGAACGGCGTGCCCGAGGGATGAAACGAGACCGCCTTCCAGCCGTCCTGCCAGATCCCGCGATGCCCGAACATTTCGAAATATTGCGGCGACGATTTTGAGGGCGCCGCAGCATCCGCGATGGAGCGCGCAAAGCTTTCGCCCTCGATCGGCATCTGGGCAACGCCACCGATTTCCGTCGGCGCCTTGATGCCGATCAGATCGAGCAAGGTCGGCGTCAGGTCGCAGGCGTGGACGAACTGATGGCGCACCTCCCCCCTCGCCGCGATTTTCTTCGGCCATGTCATGATGAAGGGATCGCGGATGCCGCCACCATGGGTATTCTGCTTGTAGCGCCGCAGCGGCGTGTTCGACGCCATCGCCCAGCCATGCGGAAAATTGCTGTGCGAGTCGGGACCACCGATGTCGTCGATCCGGCGCAATTTCTCCGTCATCGGCTCGGGACGGAAATTATACGGCCCCATGGCGTTGACGAATCCCCACGGCCCGCCTTCCTGGCTGGCGCCATTGTCGGAGAGAACCAGGATCAGCGTATTGTCGCGGATGCCGGCCTTGTCGAGAAAGGCGATCAGCCGCGCCAGGTGCTGGTCGGCATGATCAAGCATGCCGGCAAACGCCGCCTGCAGCCGCGTGAACAGGCGCTTCTCGTCCGCGCTGTGCTCGTCCCATGCTTTCACGCCGTCATTGCGCGCGGGCAACCTGGTGTCCTGCGGCACGATCCCGATCGCCTTCTGCCGCGCCATCCGCTGCTCGCGCTCGACATCCCAGCCATGGGCGAACATCGGGTCGTAGCTTCTGATGATGTCTGATGGCGCCTGGTGCGGCGCGTGGCAGGCGCCGAGCGCCACCCATGTCAGCCAGGGAATGTCGGGCCGGTCGGCGGTGTGATCGGCGATGAAGCGGATCGACTGGTCAACCAGATCGGACGTGAGGTGATAACCGTCCGCGTAGGTCCCCGGAGGATCGATGTGAGCGTTGTCGGAGACGAGCTCCGGCGCGAACTGGTCGGTCTCGGCGTCGAGAAAGCCGTAGAAGCGATCGAAGCCGCGACCGAGCGGCCAGCCGTCGAACGGCCCGGTGGCGCCGCTTTCGGTCAGCGGCGTGACGTGCCATTTGCCGACCATGTAGTTGCGATAGCCGTGCGGGCGCAGCATCTCCGCCAGCGTCCCCGCCTCGCGCGCGATCTTGCCGCGATAGCCGGGGTAGCCCGAGTCGAAATTGGCGAGACAGCCGACGCCGACCGAATGATGGTTGCGCCCGGTGAGCAGCGCTGCGCGCGTGGTCGAGCACATCGCGGTGGTGTGAAAGCCGGAGTAGCGCAGGCCCTCTGCAGCCAGCCCGTCGATGGTCGGCGTTTTGATCGTCGAGCCGTAACAGCCGAAATCGGAGAATCCGACGTCGTCGAACAGGACGACAAGGATGTTCGGCGCGCCCTCGGGCGGCCTGGGTGCGGATGGCCACCAGGGCCTGGAGCCGGCCACCGTCTTGTCGATCTTGCCGCCGAACGGTTTTGCACTGCCTGCCGCCATGCCTTCCCTCCCTTGCACATGCGACCGCGGTTGATCCGCTGGTCCGACGGCGGCGGCCAAAGCGAGCGTTCGAGCCGCCGCAGCCACGTTGCCAGGAATGATAATCCGAATTATGATTATGATTAATTCAGGTGGAGATGCAAGCGCACGATGCAACGATCGGCCGAACTCGATCTTCCAGGCGTAACTCCGTCGCGCCAGAAGCGCAGCCGCGAAACGACGGCGGCCCTGCTCCGGGCCGGCGCGGAGCTGTTGCGCAGCCATAGCCTCGCGGAATTGTCGATCGAAGCGCTGTGCCGTCAGGTCGGCGCCACCGTCGGCGCCTTCTACAGCCGGTTCGAAAGCAAGGACGCCTATTTCAACGCCCTGATCGAACTCGCCGCGCGCGACGGCGAAAGCATGCTGGCAAAGCTGTCCGGCGGCGATCTGCTTCGCGAGACGGACCTTGCCGAACGCTGCCGGTTTCTCGTGGCGGGGATCGTCGGCTGGATACGAAAGCACGAGGGCGTGCTGCGCGCGGCGCTCCAGCACGACGACACCCGACCCGATCGATGGACCACCTTCAAGGGCCTCGCCCGCGCCACCACCGCCCGCGCCACGCCCCTGCTGCTGCCGGCGATGGGCAAAGGGCGCGAGGCTGCCAAGACCCGCAGCATCGCCATCGGCTTTCAGGTCGTGCTGGGAACGCTGGTCAATGCCATCCTCAATGATCCCGGACCGCTATCCATCCAGGACCAGGAGATGGAGAAGCGGCTGGGCCATTGCCTGCTGTTGTTGCTGCAGGCCGAGATAGCCCAGCCGGCAGCGGGTATTTCGC
>DATCXE010000448.1:0-3278 GCA_036565985.1 Bradyrhizobium sp. | reverse complement strand
GGCGCCGGACTTCAGCATCTTGGCGAGATGCACGCGGTTGCGCTCGCCGCCTGACAGCGCGCCGACCTTCTTCTGCTGGTCGGCGCCCTTGAAGTTGAAGGACGAGCAGTAGCCGCGCGAATTGACCTCCTTCTTGCCGAGCAGGATCAGTTCGTTGTTGCCGGAAATCTCCTCCCACACCGTCTTCTTGCCGTCGAGCGCGTCGCGCGACTGGTCGACATAACCGAGATGCACGCTTTCGCCGACGGTGATGGTGCCCTTGTCCGGCTTTTCCTGCCCGGTGATCATGCGGAACAGTGTGGTCTTGCCGGCGCCGTTGGGGCCGATCACGCCGACGATGCCGCCCGGCGGAAGCTTGAAGGTGAGATCGTCAATCAGCACGCGCTCGCCGAAGGCCTTGCTGAGGCCTTCGAAGTCGACAACGTTCTGGCCAAGGCGCTCGGCCACCGGGATAGTGATCTGCGCGGTCTGGCTCTGCTTCTCGCTCGCCTGCTTCAACAGATCTTCATAGCGTTGATAGCGCGCCTTGGATTTGGCCTGACGCGCCTTCGGCGAGGACGCAATCCATTCCTGCTCGCGGGCGAGCGTCTTCTGGTGCGCGGCATCCTCGCGGCCTTCCTGCTCGAGGCGCTTCTGCTTCTGTTGCAGCCAGGACGAGTAGTTGCCTTCGTAGGGAATACCCTTGCCGCGGTCGAGTTCGAGAATCCAGCTCGTGACGTTGTCAAGGAAGTAGCGATCGTGGGTCACGATCAGGATCGCACCGGGATAGTTGCGCAAATGACCTTCAAGCCAGGACACCGACTCGGCGTCGAGATGGTTGGTCGGCTCGTCCAGCAGCAATAACTCCGGCTGGTCGAGCAGCAGCTTGCACAGCGCGACGCGGCGGCGCTCGCCGCCCGAAAGTTTTGTCACGTCGGAATCATCAGGCGGACAGCGCAGCGCGTCCATCGCCTGGTCGACCTTGCTGTCGAGATCCCAGAGCCCCGCGGCCTCGATCTCGTCCTGCAGTTTGGTCATCTCGTCGGCGGTCTCGTCCGAATAGTTCATGGCCAGCTCGTTGTAGCGATCGAGGATGGCCTTCTGCTTGGCAACGCCCTCCATGACGTTCTCGCGGACCGACTTCGAAGCATCGAGTTGCGGCTCCTGCTCGAGATAGCCGACGCGGGCGCCCTCGGCGACCCAGGCCTCGCCGTTATATTCCTTGTCGAGGCCTGCCATGATCCGCAGCAGCGTCGATTTGCCGGAGCCGTTGACGCCGAGCACGCCGATCTTGGCGTCGGGGTAGAACGACAGATGGACGTTATCGAGCACTTTTCGGGTCGGGTAGCTCTTGGTCAAACCCTGCATGAAATAGACGAACTGGCGAGCCATCGCGATCCCTGGAAACGGTTGGAATTTACGGAAATTTGCTGCCGCTGATGTAGCGGCGTGGCCGCCAAAGGGCAACCGCAGGAACCCGTTTTCCATCCGTTCACCACGGATGAATACGGGTTCGAAACCATGTGGGAAGTGATCCGTACAATTGAAACCATCTTTTAATGAATCGGGCGAAAAGTCGTTCCAGGCGCCGAAAAAGGCGTCTCACGCGGTCAACCGCCGCCAGTGATAAAAAAAGGCTCGCGTCATGGCTACGATCAGTTCGGCATCCTTTCACGCCCCGGCGCACGGCCGCGCCGGACAGCCAAGACCCCTCGCAGAACTCCGCGCCTTCCTGCGCCGGTTCATCGCCAAGGCCTTCAGCACCTATCGGCCGGAACTGCACTACATGCGCGGCCCGGGCCCGGCCTGGCGCGCCAAGCACCCCAGCCGCTCGAACTGAGTTTTTCCGGCAATTCGAGCCTGCTCAGCAGCTCCATTTTTTGACGCGTTTTCTTTACGCGAACCGACCCCCATCCCCGGATCAAGTCCGAGGGCATGCTTCGCTCGAAAACGCCATTTGTCCGCTTGCGCCGCTCCCGATTGCGCGCAACCATGGCGACCTTCCCCGACGGCGTTGCGCCGTCCTCCTCGCCACCAACGGACCTTCCCATGACGCGGCTGCGCTGTGCAATTCTCGACGATTATCTCAATGTCGCCCTGACGGTGGCGGACTGGTCCCAGGTCGCCGACCGCGTCGATGTCACCGTCTTCAACCAGCCCTTTGCGAGCGCCGAGGCGGCTGCGAGCGCCCTGAAGGATTTCGAGATCATCTGCGCCATGCGCGAGCGCACACCGTTCCCGCGCACGATGTTTGCTTCGCTGCCCAATCTGAAACTCCTGATCACGTCGGGCATGCGCAATGCCGCGATCGATATGGAAGCCGCCAAGGACCACAACGTGGTGCTGTGCGGCACGCAGTGGGGCCGCGACCCCACCGCGCCCCTGACCATGGGCCTGATCCTGGAACTGACACGCAATATCGGGCGCGAGAACGCGCGCATGCATGCCGGTGAACCCTTGCAGAAATTCGTCGGCATGGAGATCGAGGGCCGGACGCTCGGCGTAATCGGCCTCGGCAAGCTCGGCACCAAGGTATCGAAACTGGCGCAGGCGTTCGGCATGAACGTCATTGCCTGGAGTCCGAACCTGACGCCGGAGAAGTGCACGGAAGTCGGCGTTACCTACGCCACCAAGGAAGATCTGTTCGCGACCGCCGACATCGTCACCATCCACGTGGTGCTGAGCCAGCGCTCGCGCGGGCTGGTCGGTGTTGCGGAGCTCGCACGGATGAAACCGACCGCCTACCTCGTCAATACGGCGCGCGGGCCGATCGTGGACGAGGGCGCGCTGCTGGAAGCCCTGACCCGGAAGAAGATCGCGGGCGCCGGGATCGATGTGTTTTCGGTCGAGCCGCTGCCGGTCGACCACCCGTTCCGCAAGCTCGATAACATCGTGCTGACGCCGCATCTCGGCTACGTCACCGAGGACAGTTTCCGCACTCACTATCAGCAGATGGTTACGGGCATCGACGCCTGGTTCAAGGGCGAGCCGAAGCAACGGCTGGCGTAGCTGCCAGCGACGTTCCCCGGATGCTCCGCAGCGCGCGCGGGATCGCGCTTCGCGCGACTCCGGCGGTGTGCTGCTGATCCGGAGGTCCGCTACGGTGTGCTGCAAATTGGATCCCGGCTCTGCGGAGCAGCGTGAAGACACACTGCACCGCGTCCGGGATGCGAAGAATTAGCGAACGGTGACCGGGGCGGGCAACGGCGGCACCACGGTCGGCTGTCCACCGGGTACGGGCGCCATTTGCGCCTGAGCCGGCGCGGCGCCTGCGGGGCCACCGGACGGCGGCGCGGCCG
>DATCXE010000447.1:0-3164 GCA_036565985.1 Bradyrhizobium sp. | reverse complement strand
TCGATGAGCCGCGTCGGCATCGGCGCGTCCGGCGGCGCCTGGCCGATGGATCCCTCGATGGCGGTGCCGTCCTATTTCATGCCGCAGGGCGTCTCGGCCGATCTGATCGCCACCAAATACGGGTTCTCGCGCGACGACGTCGACGCCTACGCCGTGCAGAGCCAGCAGCGCGCCGCAAAGGCCTGGGACGAAGGCCGCTTCAACAAGTCGGTGGTGCCGGTGAAGGACCTCAACGGCCTTACGATCCTCGCCAAGGACGAGCACATGCGTCCGACCACGACCATGCAGTCGCTAGCGCAGCTGCAGCCATCCTTCACCATGATGGCCCAGATGGGCGGCTTCGATGCAGTCGCGGTCCAGTCGCATCCGGAAATCGAGCGCGTGAACTATGTGCATCACGCCGGCAACTCCTCTGGCATCGTCGACGGCGCCGGCGCGGTGCTGCTCGGCAGCAAGGAAGCGGGCGCAAAACACGGTCTGAAGCCGCGTGCGAAGATCCGTGCTTTCGCCAATATCGGTTCGGAGCCTGCGATGATGCTGACCGGTCCGGTCGATGTCACCGAAAAGCTGTTCGAACGTTCCGGCATGAAGAAGTCGGACATCGATCTGTTCGAGCTCAACGAGGCCTTTGCTTCGGTGGTGCTGCGCTACATCCAGGCCTTCGACATCGACAATACGAAAATCAATGTCAATGGCGGCGCGATTGCGCTCGGCCATCCGCTCGGCGCGACCGGGGCGATGATCCTCGGCACGGTGCTTGATGAACTCGAGCGCACCAACAAGTCCACCGCGCTTGTGACGTTGTGCATCGGCGGCGGCATGGGCACGGCCACGATCATCGAGCGGGTGTGAGCCCGTAGTCCGTAGGGTGGGTTAGCGAAGCGTAACCCACCGTGCCGCGGCAAGAAAGTTGGTGGGTTACGCCTTCGGCTAACCCACCCTACGAAATCAAATGCAACTGCCGCGCCTTTGATCGGCTGCCGGCATCGAGGGAGCAACCAACATGGCCTTCAAGAATTTCAAGCTAGAGACCGACACCGACGGCATTGCGCTGGTCACCTGGGACATCCCCGGACGCTCGATGAACGTGCTGGACGAGACCTCGACCAGCGAGCTCGAGGAGATCCTGAAACAGACCACCGCGGATGCCGCCGTAAAGGGCGTCGTCATCACCTCCAGCAAGGACGCCTTCTGCGCCGGCGCAGACCTCTCCATGCTCGAGGGCATGAACAAGGAATACGCCAAGGTCCTGAAGGAGCAGGGCGAGGTCGCGGCGAACCAGATGCTGTTTGACCAGAGCCGCCGCTTCTCGCTGGTGCTGCGCGGCATCGAAACCTGCGGCAAGCCGTGGGCGGCTGCGATCAACGGGCTCGCGCTTGGCGGCGGCTTCGAGGTGACGCTGTCCTGCCACTATCGTGTGGCGGCGGAAAATCCCAAGACCCGTCTCGGTCTGCCCGAGGTCAAGGTCGGCCTGTTCCCCGGCGCCGGCGGCACCCAGCGCGTGCCGCGTCTGGTGCCGCCGCAGGACGCGATGACGATCCTGCTCAAGGGCGATCCGGTCACGGTCGAGAAGGCCAAGCAACTCAACCTGATCCACGCCATCGTGCCGGCTTCCGACCTGGTCAAGGCAGCCAAGGACTGGATCAAGGGCGGCGGCAAGGCGGTCGCGCCTTGGGACGAGAAGGGCTTCAGGCTGCCGGGCGGACCGGTGTTCTCCAAGGCCGGCATGATGATGTTCCCGGCCGGCAACGCCATCTACCGCCGCGAGACCTACGACAATTATCCGGCCGCGCGCGCCATCATGAGCTGCGTCTATGAGGGCCTGCAGTTGCCGATCGACGCGGCGCTGCGCGTCGAATCGCGCTACTTCACGAAGGTCCTGCGCTCCAAGGAAGCCGCGGCGATGATCCGCAGCCTGTTCCTGTCGATGCAGGAGCTGAACAAGGGCGCGCGGCGTCCTCAGAACGTGCCGCCGACGAAAGTGAAGAAGATCGCCGTGATCGGCGCCGGCTTCATGGGCGCGAGCGTCGGCTATGTCTCGGCGCGTGCCGGTCTCGACGTGGTGCTGATCGACCGCGACCAGGAAAGCGCCGACAAGGGCAAGGCCCACGCCAAGAGCGTCATCGACGGTCTCATCGCCAAGGGCCGCGCCAAGCAGGCCGAGGCCGATGCCATCATGTCGCGCATCACCCCGACCGCGGACTACGCCACGCTGAAGGATTGCGACCTCGTCATCGAAGCCGTGTTCGAGGACCGCAAGGTCAAGGCCGAGACCTTCGCCAAGGCGCAGCAGTACCTCAAGGCTGATGCGATCTTCGCATCCAACACCTCGACGCTGCCGATCACCTCACTGGCCGAGTCCTTCAAGGAGCAGGGCAAGTTCGTCGGCATCCATTTCTTCTCGCCGGTCGAGAAGATGATGCTGGTCGAGATCATCCTCGGCAAGAACACCGGCGATGTCGCGCTGGCGACCGCGCTCGATTATGTCCGCACCATCGGCAAGACGCCGATCGTCGTGAACGATTCCCGTGGTTTCTTCGCCAATCGCTGCGTCGGGCGCTACGTCGCCGAAGGCAACGAGATGTTCCTCGAAGGCGTGCCGCCGGCGATGATCGAGAATTGCGCCAAGATGGCCGGCATGCCGGTCGGTCCGCTGTCGCTGTCCGATGAAGTCGCCCTCGACCTCGGCCTCAAGATCATGAAGGCGACCGAGGCCGATCTCGGTCCCAACGCCATCAACCCCGACCAGAAGAAGCTGATGGTGGAACTAGTCGAGAAGCAGGGCCGCCTTGGCCGCAAGAACAGCAAGGGCTTCTATGACTATCCCGAGAAGGGAAAGGGTCAGAAGAGCCTGTGGCCGGGCCTGTCCGCGCTGCAGCCCAAGCATCTCGACCCTGACACGCTCGACATCGAGGAACTGAAGCAGCGCTTCCTGGTGGTGCAGGCGGTGGAGGCGGCGCGCACGGTCGAGGATCACGTCATCACCGATCCGCGCGAGGCCGATGTCGGCTCGATTCTGGGCTTCGGCTTTGCACCGTTCACCGGCGGCACGCTCTCCTATATCGACTTCATGGGCGCGCGGAAGTTCGTCGAGCTCTGCCACAAGCTGGAAGCGAAGTACGGCGCGCGCTTCACGCCGCCAAAGCTGCTGGAAGACATGGCGG
>DATCXE010000433.1:0-15002 GCA_036565985.1 Bradyrhizobium sp. | reverse complement strand
CGCGACAAAAACGAATGGGCCCCGGTGCGTTAGAGCATCGCGGGGCCCGACATCTTCGTCTCTGCGAAGGATTTCTGGTACACACCAGTACTGTTTCGGGATCCGTCAGCGCGTGGCCTTTGCGCTCCAGTCCCGTGAATGTGTTCAAATTGTCGAAGGCGCAATGAGGCTGGCAGCTGCTTATGACCTCAACTGCGCCTGGACCTTGCGCTGAGCAAGGTCACCGGTTTGATCCGGCGGCGTCATGCTCCTCTCCAAGTGTGGGCCAACGGACTTGTGTCCGCTCCAACTGCGTGTCGCCTTGATCGTATGACCCGGGGCGCCAATGCCTTCGAAATAGGGAGCGCCGAACGCTCCGTAACTTCGGCAGGTGCAGCGTCCGAAATGCTGCGGCAGATCCAGGTAGGTGTCAAGTTATCCCAAAGACGTTACGCGAGGAGTTCCGCACGCTGTCATGCATTTGTGAGATGGTAATCGTGCAGGTCCGGATCGTGCGTCATGGCCCAGTAATCCACGAAGCGCCACGGCATCGCCGAGAACACGCGGCCCTGACCGTTGCGGTAATAGGTGGTCATGCCAGGATGAGTCCAGATCAACTGCTCATGTTCAGCGTCTACCTTCCGGATGTATTGATCGTGCGCTTCCGCGCGAACGTCGATGGCGGCGATATCACGCTCCATCATTTCGACGAGACAAGCGGAGATATAGCGGCTCTGACATTCCGACTGAAAGATCACGCTGCCGCCATGCGCGGGGCCTGAATTGGGACCGAGCATCACGAAGAAGTTCGGAAAGTCCGGCACGGTGAGGCCGAGATAGGCGGTCGGGTTGTCGTTTGCCCAGGCCGTTCTGAGATTCTTGCCGTCGCGGCCGCTGATGTTGAGACGCGCGGCCATCTCCGTGACCCTGAAGCCGGTGGAGATCACGATGACGTCCGCAGGCCGCAACTTGCCATCCGAAGCAACAATGCCGTCCGGCGCGAAATGATCGATCCTGTCGGTGACCAGTTCGACATTCGGCTTGGTCAGCGTCTTGAACCAGTTGTTGTCCAGCAGGATGCGCTTGCCATAGGGCGGATAGGTCGGCACGCATTTCTCGATCAGTTCGGGACGATCCTTGAGCTCGGACAGGATGAAATCCGTCAGCTCCTCGCGATGCCGGTCATTGCCCTTGTTGACGGCGCGATCGGGATGCGGCCATTGCGGATCCTTGCGCAGGAACGGCAGCAGGCCGTCGCCGTAGCGCCAGAACATGTTGAAGCGATACCATTGCACGTAAAACGGCAGATGCGCGAGCAGCCACTGCGCGCCCTCGGTGATGGGGTCGGAATAGCCCGCAACCGGTCGCGCCCATTGCGCGGTCCGCTGATAGACGGTGACCGATGCGACGCGGTCGGCGATCGAGGGCACGAGCTGCATCGCGGTTGCGCCGGTGCCGATGACGGCGACATGCTTGCCGTCGAGTTTGATGTCGTCGGACCACAAGGCCGAGTGCAGCGTCAGGCCCTTGAAGTTCTCTTCGCCCTTGAAGTGCGCGGGCGCAGGGTCGTTCAACTGGCCGATGGCGCTGACCAGTGTGGTCGATTCAAAGGTCTCTTCCCCATTGGCGGTCTTGAGCGTCGATATCCAGCGCCGCTTGCTCTCATCCCAGCGCGATGACGTCAGTTCGGTGTTGAGGCGAAGATGCTTCCGGATGTCGTACTCAAGCGCGACCTTCTTGAGGTAGTCGAGCAGTTCCTGGCGCTGGGCGAAGTAGCGCGTCCATGGATTCCGCGCGCCGAACGAAAAGGAATAGGAATGGTTCGGCGTATCAACGCCACATCCAGGGTATCGGTTGACATACCAGGTACCGCCGAGCTCGTCGTTCTTCTCGACGATGGTGTAGGGGATGCCGAGCCGCCCGAGCGCGACACCCAGCGCGATGGCGCAGACGCCGGCGCCGACGATCAGCACGTGCTGCTGCGCAAGTTTCTCGGTGGAGGGAGGCGTGGTCCAGCGCGCTTCGCGCGGCACAAAGCCCATTTCCTCTCGCATCAGCGGCGCATATTCCGGCGCAACGTTTTCGCCAAGCGTCGCGCGCATCATCTTCAGCATCAGCTCATTGCCGGGGTCGGTGATGACGGGCTTCGGCTCCCCGCTTGCGAACAGCTTCAGCACCGCGGCGCGGATTTCGGCCTGGATTTCCGGCGGTACACCGGCTTGCGGATCCGGGATCAGGCGGACGTCGCGCTTCGGCTTGTAGGGCGGCTCCAGCCAGCGCTCGTCACCGGTCATATGGACCAGCACCATCAGCAGCACGCGGACGTCACCCTCGGCGATCGCGGAGGACAGATCGAGTTTCTTGCGCGGTACTTCGATGTTCATGCCCCATGTCCTCACAACGCGTTCGGCGCGTCGCGCAAGCCGCCATAGGCGGCCCAGGTGGTGCCTGCGATATATCCGGCGTCCACCGGAAGGTTGATCCCGGTCACGCCGCTGCTCATCGGCGAAAGCAGCCACGCGATCGCCTGCGCGACCTCGATCGGCTCGACCAGCCGGTTCATCGCCGTCGGGCTTTCGAGCAACTTTTTGTTCAGCGCGCCCGACGCAATGCCGGCCTCGAGCGCCGCGGTGCGGGTGAAGCCGGGCGAAACCGCGTTCACGCGCACGCCGGCGCGGCCCCATTCGGCGGCAAGCGTCTGCGTGATCTGGATGACACCGGCTTTCGCCGCGGTGTAGGCGTGGATCGGTCCCGACGTCATGCCTGCAACGGACGCGACATTGACGATCGCGCCATGCCGGCGCTCGGCCATCTTCACGCCGACGCTGCGGGCGACCAGGAAGGTGCCGCGCAGGTCGATATTGACCTCGCGATCCCATTGATCCATGCGCACGCGCTCGATGGGGTGCATTTTGCCAAATACGCCGGCAGCGTTGACGAGGCCGGTGATCGGACCGTGCGCGGCCTCGATATCGGCGATACCGCTGACGACGGCGCCTTCGCTGGCGACGTCGAACGGGGCAGGCCAAAGGACTACTTGCGTCCCCGCCAGCGGTTCCGGCGCGATGTCCGTTATCACGACGCGCTGGCCCTGTCCGGCAAGGAGCGTCGCGGTTGCCGCGCCGATGCCGCGGCTGCCGCCGGTGACGAGAACGATGCCTTCAGCGGTCATGGCCATTACCCTTGTCCGGTGCGAATTGTCCGCGTGTGAGCAGCTTCTGGTAGGCGGAGCTCCGGGAGAAGCAGATGATCACGGTGGTGTTCATCAAGCACGACATGGACATCGTGTTCAAGATCGCGCCCGAGATCGTCGTGCTCCGCTACGGCCGTATTCTTGGATCCGGCATGCCGGATGTGATCCGCCGGAGCGAAGCCGTCATTGATGCCTATCTCGGCACCGAACACCACGCCGGAGCCGCGGCATGAGCGCGCAGCCGGTGCTGTGCAGGTCGAGGATCTCGACGTTGTGGCGTCCGGGCCGAAGCCGCATCACATTGCGCGCGCCGTCTCGGCTTCGTCCCGGAAGACCGCCAGATCTTCCCGGAGCGCACGGTCGAGGACAATCTGGTGATTGGCGCCAGGAAGGGGCCTAACGGGGAGGACGAGCGGTCGATCCGGCGCATTATGACCTGTTTCCCCTGCTGGAGCCGTTGCACTACCGGATCGCGGGACGGCAGTCGGGCGGCGAACAGCAGATGCTGGCCATTGCACGCACGCTGATGCGCAGTCCCGCGCTGCTACTGCTGGACGAGCCCAGCGAGGGGCTGGCCTTGATCGCCGAGCAGAACATGCATTTTTGCCTTGGCGTTGCGTGCCACGCAACGGTTATCGACAAGGGCCAGATCGTCTACACATCCGGGATCGAAGAGCTGAAAGCCAACGAAAACATTCGTCAGCGCTACCTTGCGCTGTAGCTTTCGGCCCGATCCGGGAGACGACATGGCCATCGAACGCAAGCTATCGCCGACGCATGAGGCGCCGTATCGCGGCCTGCGCGTGCTGGATTTCGGGCAGGGCATCGCCTCGCCCTATTGCGCGATGCTGCTCGGCGTCTACGGAGCAGACGTCATCAAGGTCGAGCCGCCGGAAGGAGACTGGTCGCGATTTCTCGGTACGACCTATGGCAGCCATACGACGCTGTCGGCGGTCTATAACCGCGGCAAGCGCAGCCTCTGCCTCGACATGAAGCACAAGGACGGGATCGCAATCGCCCGGCGGCTGGCTCAGGAATGCGACGTCCTGATCGAAGGTTTCCGGCCCGGCGTCGCTGCGCGGCTCGGGATTGGCTACCAGGAGTTGTCGCGCGATAATCCCGGACTGATCTATCTCTCGGTCAGCGCGTTCGGGCAGAGCGGGCCTTATTCGAAACGGCCGGGCTCGGATTCGGTGGCGCAGGCGTTCTCCGGATTCGTATCGATCAACGTCGGCAACGACGGTACCCCCCACCGGGCTGGCACCACGATCTCCGACGTCGTTACCGGCGTCTATGCCTTCCAGGCCATCGCGACAACGTTGTTCGCGCGCGCAACCGTCGGCACCGGACGCTGGATCGACGTCAATCTCTGCCAGTCGACAGCCGCCTTGCTCGGCCACAAGGTCGCCGAACATATCCTGGAGGGCGGCGCGCCGCGTGCGCTCAACGTCCCGGCTGGCTCATACCAGACCTCGGATGGCTGGCTGATGGTCACGCTGGTGAACGAACCGCAATACAAGCGCCTGTGCGCGGCGATCGGACGTGAAGACCTTGCCAGCGATCCGCGGTTCGCCGATTTTGCACGGCGTGCGGATGCGGTGGATGCGTTGATCCCGCAACTGCGCGAGGTGTTCCTGACGCAGCCGACGGATGTCTGGTTGTCGCGGCTGCATGCTGCCGATCTTATTGCGGAACGGATCCTCGATCCCGGCGAATGGCTGCGCAACGTTCATGTCGAAGCGACCGCGGCGGCAGTCTGCCAGGATACGCCGGGCGTGGGCCCGGTGTATTCGCCGCGGACGCCAGGCATTGCAAGCCTTTCGGAGGACCAGCTATGCCCGGCGCCGGATATCGGCCAGGACAGCTACGATGTACTGCTGCAAGCGGGCTTCGAACGCGGCGCCATTGACGATCTGGTCAAGGCCGGCGCGGTGCGTCAGGCCAAGGGAGGTGGAACATGAGTGAAGATCTCGTTCGTTATTCCGTCTCCGGCAATATTGCGGAGATCATGCTGGATCGCCCGCCGGTCAATGCGTTGAGCATGCAATTGATCGATGCGCTGCTGGCGGCGCTCGCGAGGGCGCGAGACGACGAAGCGGTTCGTGCCGTCGTGATCGGCAGCGCGCACAAGGTATTTTGTGCCGGGCTCGATCTCGACATCGTCAGGGGCAAGCCCGGGATCGAGACCAAGAAATTCCTCGAACGGCTGTACTTCGCGCTCAACGATACCCAGTATCGCATGGGCAAGCCGACCATCGCTGCCGTCGACGGCGCGGTTCGCGCTGGCGGCATGACGATCGCGATCTCCTGCGACATGATCATCGCCGGCGAGGCCTCGACCTTCGGCTATCCGGAAATCGATGTCGGATTGATCCCGGCGATCCATTTCGTGCAACTGCCCCGGCTGGTCGGAAAGCATCAGGCTTTTGGCCCGTTGTTCCTCGGCGAGCCCTTCGATGCCGCGACGGCCTTTCGCATGGGGCTACTGAGCGAGGTAGTACCGAAGGGAACAGCGCTTGATCGGGCGCGGGAGATCGCGCGGAAGCTTGCCGCCAAATCGCCGATCGTCATGAAGATCGGCCGCGATGCCTTCATGCGAGCGGTCGATGCTGATTTCCGCCGGTCGGTGGAAAATGCGGCCGAGAGCTTTTCTCTCGTCGCAACGACCGAAGATTGTCAGGAAGGCTTGAATGCGTTCGTCGAGAAGCGGACGCCAAACTACAGGGGACGCTGATGGCAGGGTTGTATTTCGAGGAATTCGAGGTGGGCCGCGAATTCCATCATGAGTTCTCCAGAACGGTCACCGAGATGGACAACACGATGTTCAGCCTGCTGACCATGAACCCGCAGCCGCTGCATATCGATGCGCATTTCTCCGAAAATACCGAATTCGGCCAGCGGCTGTTCAACAGCCTCTATACGCTCGGTATCATGATCGGCATGAGCGTCTACGATACGACGCTCGGCACGACGATCGGCAATCTGGGGATGACCGACGTCAAGTTCCCGAAGCCGGTGTTTCACGGCGATACGCTTAGGGCGCATACGAAGATCATCTCGAAGCGCGCCAGCAAGTCTCGGCCTACCCAGGGCATCGTCGAGTTCGAGCACACCATGACCAATCAGCGCGGCGAGGTGGTGGCAAGCTGTCGACGGACCGGCCTGATGCACTGCAAGCCGAAGGCGTGAGGCGATGAGATCATTCCTGTTCGTTCCCGGCGACAGCCAGCGCAAGTTCGAGAACGCCAAAAAGACTGCGGCCGATGCGCTGATCCTCGACCTCGAGGATTCGATCGCGCCGGACGAAAAGGTTGGCGCACGGCGCACGGTTCGCGAGATGCTCGACGCAAGGAACCCGAACCAGAAATACTATATCCGCGTCAACGCGCTCGATACCGGCATGACGCTCGGTGACCTCGCGGCCGTTATGCCGAGCCGGCCCGACGGAATCGTGCTGCCGAAATGCGTCGGCGCCGCCGACGTCAACCGTCTGTCGCTGTATCTCGACGCCTTCGAGGCTGCGGCCGGGATTAAACCCGGCGCGACCCGCATCGTGACGGTGGCGACGGAGACGGCCAAGGCCGTCCTCAAGCTGCTCGATTTCGAAAACATGAGCCCGCGGCTATGGGGCATGATGTGGGGCGCCGAGGATCTCGCGGCTTCGCTGGGCGCATCGCGAAACCGGACGGGAGGCCGCTACCACGGTCCGTTCCTGCTGGCGCGCGATCTCTGCCTGATCAGCGCGGCGGCGGCCGGCGTGGTTGCCATCGATACCATCGCCACCGACATCAACGACCTCGACGCACTCCGGGAAGAGGCGATCGCCGCGCGTCAGGATGGCTTCCTTGCCAAGGCGGTGATCCATCCCAAGCATGTCGACGTCGTCAACGCCGCCTTCATGCCGACGGACGAGGAAATCGCCTGGTCGGAGAAAGTCGTCAAGGCGTTCAACGACAACCCGACGTCAGGCGTCGTGAAGATCGACGGAAGGATGATCGACAAGCCGCACCTTCGCGCGGCGGAGAAGATCCTGGCGCTGCGGGGACGGTAGCGATATCCGGCTGCGCTGGATCGGATTGACTTTGTAGCCCGATCAGCAGCAAATGCGGCCAATCGACAGACCTTGAGGGAAACACCATGGTTGACGCGCTGATCATCGATGCATGCAGGACGCCACGAGGTATCGGCAAGGCGGGCAAGGGCGCCTTGTCGGGCATTCATCCTCAGCAGCTCGGCGCAACGGTGTTGCGCGCGCTGGCCGAGCGTACCGGCATCAATACCGCCGATGTCGACGACATCGTCTGGGGCACTAGCTCGCAGCGGGGCCAGCAGAGCGGTGATCTCGGCCGGATGTCGGCGCTCGACGCCGGCTACGACGTGCGCGCCAGCGCCGTCACGCTGGACCGCTTCTGCGGTTCCGGCATCACCAGCGTCAACATGGCGGCCAATTCCATCATGTCGGGCTCCGAGGATCTGGTGATCGCGGGCGGCACCGAGATGATGTCGATGGAAGGCCGTCGCGGCGAAGGGCCGTTCATGATGGACAACGGCAACCTTCGCCTCCGTGCCAAGCATCCGCAATCGCATCAGGGCGTCTGCGCCGATGCCGTGGCAACGCTCGAGGGCATCACGCGGCAGGATGTCGACGAACTTGGCCTCGAAAGCCAGAAGCGGGCGGCTGCGGCGATCAAGGGCGGCCACTTCGACAAGAGCCTCGTGCCTGTCTATCGCGAGGACGGCAGCCTCGCGCTCGATCGCGAGGAATACCCGCGGCCGCAGACTACGATGGAGGGATTGGCCGGGTTGAAGCCGGCCTTCCCGGCGATCGCGGACTATGCGCTCGACGACAAGGGTACGACCTATCGGAAACTCATCCTCGACAAATATCCCGACCTCGACATCAACTTCGTGCATCACGCCGGCAATTCATCCGGTGTCGTCGACGGCTCGGCTGCGGTTCTGCTGGCGTCGCCGAGTTACGCCAAGGCGCACGGCCTGAAGCCACGCGCGCGCGTCGTTGCGATGGCAAACATGGGGGATTCCCCGACCTTGATGCTGAACGCGCCGGTACCTGCTGCTCGCAAGGTGCTGGCCAAGGCAGGACTTTCGCTCGACGATATCGACCTGTTCGAGATTAACGAGGCCTTTGCGGTCGTCGCCGAAAAGTTCATCCGCGATCTCAAGCTCGATCGCGACAAGGTCAACGTCAACGGCGGCTCGATCGCGCTTGGCCATCCGATCGGCGCGACCGGGTCGATCCTGATCGGGACGGTACTCGATGAACTGGAGCGGCGCGATCTCAGGCGCGGCCTGGTGACGATGTGCGCTGCCGGCGGCATGGCGCCGGCCATCATCATCGAGCGGGTCTGACGAACGGAA
This sequence comes from Bradyrhizobium sp., assembly GCA_036565985.1. Classification (GTDB taxonomy): domain Bacteria; phylum Pseudomonadota; class Alphaproteobacteria; order Rhizobiales; family Xanthobacteraceae; genus Bradyrhizobium. The sequence continues at coordinate 6,451 of DATCXE010000433.1, read as the reverse complement.
TCTAAGCCGCCGGGAATTGGAGCTCGAACGCTACGTTCGTGTCGGACGGCAACAGCCGGATCGATCCGCCATGGCTGGTCATGACGGCCTGGACGATTGCGAGCCCCATTCCCGTGCCGCCGGTGTCGCGGCGCGTCGTGAAGAAGGCATCGAAGATCTTTTCCCGGTTCGGCTCGGATATCGGATCGCCGTCATTGCTGACTGTCATCTTGATCGAGCCGTTGTCCTCGATAGCTTCCAGCCGCACCCGCTTGGCGTTGTGACGGATGGCGTTGTCGGTCAGATGCGACAGCACGATCAGGGCTTTCTCGCTGGACATGCCGATGGAGCGATCGAGAGATCCGATCGCTTCGATCGCGCGGGTCGGAAACCGGCCCTTCAATCCGCCGATCACTTGTGCCAATTCGGTATGCTCGTTTTGCGGAGGCGCGGCTTCCGCACGCGCCAACTCGCGCAGCCGCTGGGTCATGGCCTCCAGGCGTCCGGTGTCGCCCAGAATGTTCGACATGAAGTTCTTCTGCTCCATCCGGGTCAGGTTGTCCGACCCGCTCTGCAGTGAATCCAGCAGCAACTCGGCGGCGCCCTTGATCGACGTCAACGGTGATTTCAATTCGTGGGTGAGGTGGGCCGAGAAGGTCGCGATATAGTCCGATCGCCGCGACAATTGCTCGGCCATATCGAGAAAGCTGTGTGATAACTGGGCAAACTCGCGCGTGCCGTAGTGGGCAAGGGGCTGAAACGCGTCGCGGTCGCCCCGGCTGATGCGCTCGGCGCGATCGACCAGCTCGCGCATCGGGCGGGTGATGGTTCGGGAAAAGACCAGCCCGATGATGATCGTCGCCAAAATCACGGTCAGTCCCGCGAGGATGAACTTGACGCGCTCCTGATAGAGGTGATCGAAGATGTTGCTCGGCGTTCTCGACGTATAGATGACGCCTGCCACGCGATTGCCGACGATCACGGGCATCGCCGAGAACACGTGCACACCGACGCCGCGGCTGATCGAATAGATCGGAGGCGGGGGCCTGTCGCGCTTGCGAATCCGCAAGACGGCCCGGTATTGCCCGCCGAGCGCCGTGGCCACTTCCTCGATATGGGCGAGCGATTGGCCGACCTCGTCGCGGCCGGCGATCACGACGCCGTGGGGATCGAGCACCCGGAAGCCTGCAAGTGTGACTTTCTGCGTTTCCAGGACGATCGGCATCAGTCGCGCGCCGATGTCGACATAGCCTGGCGATGCCGGCGCGCTCGCCGGAAGCGCGTTCGGCCGTCGCCGCAGCAGATCGGCGCCGGCAGCAAGATCGAGCGCGGGCCGGATCGGCGTTACCTGGTCCTCGCGATCGGGACGTGCTTCGGGCGGAATTTCGACGCCGAGCGTAATCCCGGCGTCGACGCGGGCTTCGACTTCGCGCGCATAGACCGCAGCCAGCACACGGCTTTGCGCGATCAGTTCGGCCTGGGTCTGGCGAATGAGCTGGTTGTCGTAGAGGCGAAAGAAGAACAGCCCGACCAAGGGCAGCGTGGCCGCCGCGGCAAGCGCGGTAAAAATGACCAGGCCTAGCGAAGGTCGCCATTTCTCGCGTTTGCGGGGCGTCATGCCTGCGGCTCACACCGCCCGAGCTTGAAGCCGACGCCGTGAATGGTTTCGATGACATTGTCGCAGTTCACGGCGGACAGCTTGGCGCGGATATTGCGGATGTGGCTGTCGATGGTCCGGTCCGACACCTGAATATTGAGCTGATAGGCGGCGCTCATGATCTGGTCGCGGTTGAAAACGAAAGTCGGCCGTGAAAGGAATGCCCTCAGGATCCCGAACTCGATGGCGGTGAGGCGAAGCGGCGTGCCCGCGAACTCGGCGATGTGCTGCTCCGGGTCGATCGACAATCGGCCTTGCGAAAGCGCTGCCATGGATGCATTTGCATTCTGCCCGCGCGAGGCCATGCGGCGCAGGATGACGTTCACCCGGGCGACAAGTTCGCGCGGGCTGAAAGGCTTGGTGACGTAATCGTCACCGCCGATCTCGAGGCCCAGCACGCGATCGATTTCATCATCGCGAGCGGAGAGAAACAGGATCGGGAGGTTCGAGGATTTCCGGATTTCCCGGCAGACATCGAGGCCATCGAATTCCGGCATGCCGATATCCAGAATGATCAGGTCCGGCCGGTCGGCGGCAAAGCGCGTCAATGCTTCCTTGCCGTCGCGCGCCTCGAATACGGTCATGCCGGCTTTCCTGAGTGCGACACGGATCACTTCGCGAATGTGCAGGTCGTCGTCTACGATGAGAATGCGGTGCGTCAAACGTCTCTCCGGGAAAGTCGGTTTAGCCTGTAGTTGAGTGCTGCCGTTGGGCATCCAGAGTACGCTGAAGCCGCCAACTCCGGAAACCCCAGTTGCGCCAGGAATTCATCTCTCTCTGTTGCTGTTCTACAAGGCAACCACGACGGGAAACAAGGGCGGGATCGTAGCCACGCAGCGCAATGGCCCGGTCGATGGCCGGCAAAGCCTGAGGACCAAGGTTAAACAGATAGGTCAGATCGATCGCCACACCCTTGCCCGTTGCTTCGCGACTATGGCTGACATTGTAGTCGGCGATAATGGCCGCGAAGCTCACGAGCGAGCAGACATAAAGCACCGCTGTCAAGGTGGTGAGGTTGGCGCCGATCAGCCAACTGTTCGAACGGTTCAAGACGATGCGGGCGACAATGAGCAGAAGCCCGGCCATGACAAGTAACATCCATACAAAAGCGGCGACGCGCCACCACGTCAGCAGATAGATCTGAACGTAGAGATCAAGGCGCAGCATCGACGAGGCGACAAGCAATACGTTCTGCGCGACCCAGAGATAGACCAGCGATCTGATGACGGTCGATCTCTCTGCGGGGCGGCCGGGCTTCATTGCGGCGAGAACAAATCCGGCCGCCAACAACGCGGTCAGGATGAGGGGATACGCGCCGCGATGGGCATACGAAGCATAGGTGATATCGTCGGGCAATTTGGCGTTGCCCCAGAGATAGGTCACGTCGAGGGCGGTCTGAACAGAAAACAGCAAGTTGAACAGGATCAATGAACACAGGATCGTCGTAAAGCCGAAGAAGTCCAATCGATCCGGCCGCGTTTCCTGCGCCGGTGTGACCGCCTCGGCCAAGCGCACCGCCACCAGGTGCTTGCCGCGCCACCGGACATGGATAAAGGGCCAGACTACCGAAAGCGCCATGGCCCAGAACAGCAACCGTGCAGCACTCACGTAGGAAGTCGTATTGCCTGGTTTCATCATGCTGATCCACTTCTCGATCAACGGATTTGCCGATGTCAGCAGAAACAGGAAAATGGCGCCGAGTGACACTGGGATGAACCAGACGGCAAACCCACTCTTCATTGTCGGCAGATTGAACGCGCTGACGGCGTCGCGGAAAAACCTGAACGGGCCGACCAGATAGGGGTCGCACAGTGCTGCGACGCGCTCGCCGAGACCATGCCGTTCATGACTGGTCGTCAGCAGCAGACCAATGCCGAGCGCCAGCAGCATGAAAGCCAGCGACAGGGCGTTGAATTCCTCAATGGCGGGGACGAGAGCGACGAGCAGGAGGACCCCTGCGATCGGCGCCCGCTTTCCGCTCAACGCGGCAAGGTTGGCAAGCAGCGAGCCGCAGGCGACGGCAATTGCAAAAATGACGGCCGAGATTCCTATTTCGTGTCCGTAGAACAGCCAGTCCGCCAGCGCCGCTAGTGCCAAGGCAATCGCCGTCTTCACCGGAAAGCTGCTTTCGCAAGCGAAGCCGGCGTCTGCCGCGGGCATGGTGAAGTCGGCCATGATTGCGTTACCTGTCTGGAGGGAAAGATGGCAAGCCAACGCTGCTGGGGGACGCTCGCAGAGCCACCAACCGTCGTTAGCCAGCCGTGTGGGAATGGGCATTCGATGACCGCCACTGAGTTGCAGGACGGACTATCTGGCGCCATTGTGCAATTGCGTGGAACGCGCTCTGCAAGACTTCAGGATTTTTATGCAGTTTCCGTGCAGCCGTGCTCCTGCGCTCGCGGCCGGCCGACAAGTTTGATACGGGCGATGGTCTCGTTCCCTTCGCAGGCTCCATTCCGTCTCATGCAAATCCTCAACCGTATCGGCCTCATCCTGCTCTGGTTCGCCGGGCCGGTCTTCGTGTTCGCCGCAGCCAACAAGAATGATCCATATCTTATTTTGCTGCGGGGGCCGGGAAACGTGGCTCTGGCCGCGGTGAGCGTCATTGCGGCGGCGCTCCTGATTCGCCGCGGCTACTGGCGACGGGGGATCGCCGGAAGACTACTCATTCTGCTTTGGTGCTTGCCGTCGCTGTCGATGCTTGCAGCCCATGCCTCGTTCGAGTGGCGCAAGCGAAACGTTCTGCAAACCGATGCAGCACTGGCACGAAGTCTTGGCCGACACTTTGTGGTGGGATACTCATCGTTTCCCGAAGTGGCCTTACTGGCCGAGAAGGGGCTGATTACCGGCGTCTACATCACCCGGCACAATATCGTGGGATCGACGGTGGAGAGACTGAGGGGTGAAATCTCGGCGCTTCAAGCTAGAAGGCGTACGGCCGGCCTGCCACCCCTGATCGTCGCCGCCGATCAGGAAGGCGGAATCGTATCGCATCTGGGGCCGCCCTTGAGCAAGCTGCCGGCGCTATCGACGCTTGCCAGCCTCGCGCCGGACGTTCGCGCCAGCAAGGCGGAAGAGTTCGGACGTATTCACGGACAGGAATTGGCCGCACTCGGGGTCAACCAGAATCTGGCGCCAGTGCTGGACCTGCGACCGGACCTGAAGCGTAACCGGTTCGATTTCAACACGCTGATCGGTCAACGTGCGATTTCCGATGACCCGGCGATAGTAGCCGATATCGCGCGGTCGTATGTGAGCGGGCTCGATGCGTCCGGTGTCGGGGCGACGGTCAAGCATTTTCCCGGGCTGGGACGCGTTCGGGCCGATACGCATCACTTCAGCGCCGAGCTGGATACGCCGCTTGAAGAACTCGAAGCATCCGACTGGATTCCCTTCAGGAGGGTGCTGGCCGGCTCGAAGGCACACCTGATGATAGGGCATGTAACACTGACGTCCGTCGATCCCGATCGCGCCGCATCGCATTCCCGGCTCGTGGTCGACGGGATCGTTCGCAAGAAATGGAACTACCAGGGGGTGATCATGACGGATGATCTCGTGATGGGAGCGATCTATCAACGCGACGTCTGTACCGCGGTAGTGGAGGCGCTCAATGCCGGCGTCGATCTGCTGCTGGTTGCATTCGACGGCGCGCAGTTCTACCGCATCTTCGCCTGCGCTGCCGCCGCGTCCGTTCAGGGGAAGCTCGACGGCGCCACGTTGCGCGACAGCGAGAGGCGCCTGACGGACAGATTCCCGATGGATTGAGAGCGTTATGCGGCGAGTGCAGGGACAAGGGGAGGGCAAGCGTCACGAATCATTTCACCAGCTGGCCCTTCGTCGGAAGACCGGCCATCGGCTGAAGCCGTGGAGCGGGCCTGCGGTCCTGCTGTTTAGACCAGGATGCGTAGTAGGCGACAGCCGTCATGATCGAAATCCCGGCGACGCTGACCAGAATGTGCATTGCAAGCAGGTTCGGTCCGGTGATCAGGACAAGATGGGCGGCAAACGAAAGAAACACGCCGGCGCAAAAGACCGGTAGCCATTCCTCGCCGCACTTGATGACCGGCTGCAGCGCCTGCCATTGGAATCCGCGCCAGTCCCGCGGCACCACATAGGTAAAGAGAAACACCAGCGCGAGAAAATGGAGAACCCGGTATGGAACGAGGTTCTCCCTATGGTTGGGAAGAAGTACATCGAGCAGGTAATCCGGGACGATCCCGGCAGTTTGCGGGAATCTTCCTGCCATCGTCACGACCAGCGCAAATATCAGATACAGCCACGCCGCAACGCGCAGGATTCCGAAATCCTGGAGCGCGCTTATGGCCCGCTTCTGCCGGGCGCCGATCGAGGCAAGCCAGGCGCCGAACACAAACAGCAACTGCCAGCAAAACGGATTCAAGGACCAGCGCCCGTCGGGAAACGAAGAAAGGTTCCAGTCGAGATGACGGGCGGCGAAGTAGATCGAAATCGACACCGCCATCGTGAGATTTGGCCGGCGCATCATGCCAAGCAGCACGAGTGGAAAGAACGCCATCAGGACGATGAACAGTTGCAGCACTTCGAGATTGAGCGGCTTGGCCTGGAGCAGCAGGCCGTGAATCAGGGTGCGGATCGTATGATCGATGATACCCGTGACGTTGAACTCGCCGATCAGCGCGGAAGCACTCGATTTTCCCGCTACATATCCGATGAGTTCGATATAGACCACGAACAGAACGACATAGGCGACGTAAAGCTGCCATAGCCGCTTGAAGATGCGGGTCGCCGTCACGACCAAACCGCGTTCGAGCATCATCCTTCCGTAGAGAATGGCGG
>DATCXE010000428.1:0-16597 GCA_036565985.1 Bradyrhizobium sp. | reverse complement strand
TTCGCCCTGACCGATGAATTCGGTCTGGTGACCGAGTTCGCTCAGAATGGCGTTGAGCACGACGCGGCCGAACGGATTGTCCTCCACGCTGAGCAGCCGCAGCGATGACGGCGACCCCGCCGGCACATCGCCATCGGCGCTGGATGCAGCGTTCGCCATCGCCTCCGCCGGCGACATCTCGACGGTGAACGTAAACGTGGTGCCTCCTCCGCGTCGTTGCGTGACGGCGATGTCGCCCCCCATGGCGCGCGCCAGCTGTTTGACCGATGACAGGCCGAGTCCGGCGCCGCCGAAGCGCGACGCGATGGAGACGTTGGCCTGCGAGAACGGCCGGAACAGGCGCTTGATTTCCGCAAGCGTAAGGCCGATCCCGCTGTCGGAGACCGCGAATGCGACAGCGATCCGGCCCCCGGTGCTGCGAAGCGGCGTCACCCGCAGCGTGACGCTGCCATGGTCGGTGAACTTCACCGCGTTGTCGATCAGGTTCTCCAGCGCCGCGCGCAGGCGAACGGGATCGCCGACCGCAAATGCGGGCAGCTTCTCGGAAATATCGACCGACGACGCCAGGCCCTTGGCCGCCGCGCGGCCGGTCAGGGAATCGCCGGCGTTGCGCGCCAGCGTGCGCAGGTCGAAAAAGTCGTGCCGCACCTGCAGTCCAGGCCCGCCGCTCCGCGCCGCATCGACGAACAGCGTGGCAAGGCTCGCCAGATGTTCGGCGCCGGCCTTGATGGTGTCGACCCAGCGCCGCTCGCGCTCATCGAGGTCGGAGGTCGCGAGCAGGTTGCTGATCGCCAGGATGCCGGTGAGCGGCGTGCGGACCTCATGCGCAAAGGCGGCCAGCGCGGTCTCGACCATGCCGGGTTCTGCGGCGGAGGATTTGCCCTTGGCGCGCGTTTTCGCGGCGGCGCGGGATACGCGCTTCTTCGCCGGTTGATTTTTTTTTGGCCGTGTGACGCGCCGGGAGCGCTTTTTTGCCGTCATGATCCCCGATCCCTGCGCGGCCAGCATGGCACGCCGTCGAGGGCAAAGTCACGGAGACGTTTTCAACAACCCTCAGTAGACCTGCGGAAACGTCTCAAGGCAGGCCGACGAGCCGACGGATATCGGAAGCTGTGACGCCCTGCCGGCGCAATTCGCGCAAGGCAGTGGCGTCGGTCGATTTCGAGAGCTTTTGTCCGGATGCATCCGTCACGAGCCGGTGATGCCGATAGGCCGGTTGCGGCATTCCAAGCAGATGTTGCAGCAGAACGTGCACGCTGGTCGACCAGAACAGGTCGCACCCCCGCACCACCTCGGTGACGCCCTGCAAGGCGTCATCGACCACCACGGACAAGTGATAGCTGGTCGGCGTTTCCTTGCGCGCCAGGATGACATCGCCCCAGGCTTCGGGCCGCGCCATCACAGTCCCGCGCTCGCCAGCGGGACCTTCGCCCTGTTCGGTCCAACTCAAATCTTGCGCGCGGCGGCGGGCGGCCGCCATGTCGAGCCGCAGCGCGTAAGGCGTGCCCTGCGCGGTCAAACGGTCGCGCTCGTCCGGCGCCAGCGATTTGGCAGTACCCGGATAAAGCGGCGCCCCATCGGGATCGCGCGGCCACGGCGCTTCGCTCTCCCGCAGCGCGACGAGCCGGGCAATTTCCGTGCGGCTCTCGAAGGCGGGATAGATCAGGCCCATGGCGGCCAGTTTTTCCACCGCCTCGCGGTAGCGCGCAAAATGCTCCGACTGCCGCCGCACCGGCGTTTCCCATGACAGGCCGAGCCAGGCGAGATCTTCGTGGATCGCTGCCTCGAACTCGGGACGGCAGCGCGTCGTATCGATATCCTCGATCCGCAGCAGGAACCGGCCGCCACTTTCGCGCGCCAGGTCGAAGTTCAGCAACGCCGAATAGGCGTGGCCGAGATGGAGGTAGCCGTTCGGGCTCGGCGCAAATCGGAAAACGGGTGGCGGCATTGATCTCTTTCACGGGACATGGTGGTTTTAAGGGGCAATGACCATCCATCTCAACAGCCAGTCCGATCTCGAGGACGCCATCGCTGCGCTGGTCAGGCAGGACACGCGGCTGAAGCCGATCCTCGAACTCACTGGCATGCCGGCGCTGCGGCAGCGCGAGCCGGGCTTTGCCGGCCTGGCGGCGATCGTGTGCGGCCAGCAATTGTCGACGGCGAGCGCCGGGGCGATCTGGGCGCGCCTTATCGCCGCGTTCGATCCGTTCGATCATGACGCGATCCGCAAGGCCCGCGCCGACCGTCTCGGACGGCTCGGGCTTTCCGCCGCCAAGATCAAGACCCTGAAGAACATCGCCCGCGAACTCGCCGCCGAACGGCTGAATCTGGAAGTCCTGGCGGAAGAGGATGCCGACGCCGCGCACCACACGCTGACAGCGCTGCACGGCATCGGCCCCTGGACCGCCGACGTCTATCTGCTGTTCTGCCTCGGCCACGGCGACGCCTGGCCGGCCGGCGATATCGCCATCCAGGAAGCGGTCAAGGTCGGGCTGGGCCTGTCGACCCGCCCCACCGCCAGGCAGATGGCGCCGCTGGCGGAACCGTGGCGTCCGCTGCGTGGCGCGGCGGCGCATCTGTGGTGGAGCTATTATCGGGTTCTGAAGAAGCGCGAGGGCGTGCTGGCGAAGTAAACTCTGATCTCGTGTCCCGGACGCGGCGCAGCGCCATCAGCGCGTTTACGCGCGTCTTCGACGCGCTATGGCGCTGCTCCGCAGAACCGGGACCGATCTCACCTTTTTGGCTCTATCCCGCATGGGCCCCGGCTCGGCAGCGCATCACTTCGTGCTGCGCGGCGTCCGGGGAACGGAGAGAGTCACCCAACGCGATCTCTCTCACCCCCGCAACTTCACCCGATCCTCCCGCGCGGAAGCCGTAACGAAGTCGAGCACCGCACGCACGGCGGGGAGTTCGACCAGGTCCGGGTGGGCCAATAGCCAGATATCGGCCACGCTGAGCAGCTTCTGGGGCGCGACGCGCACCAGGTCCGGATAGGCGCCGCCAACGAAGCAGGACAGCGCGGAGATGCCGAGCCCGGCGCGGGTTGCGGCCAGCATGTCGCCCTGCGACGAGCAGCGCATCACCACCGACCCCTGCCGCGTGACGGCATCGCTCCAGCGCGCCAGCCGCTCGTTCGACGCGCGATCTGCAAAGCCGATGACGCTGTGTCCCTTCCATTCGTCGCGACGCTCGGGCAGGCGCCGTCCGGCGGCGTAGTCGCGCGAGGCGTAGAAACCGGTCCCGAGGCGGCCGATCTTGCGCCCGATCAGGTTCTCCTCGCCGCTGTCGACCGGCCGCAGCACCACATCGGCCTCCCGCCGGCGCACGCTGGCTGGATAGGGATGGGTGATGATCTCGAGCTGGATATGATCGTGGGTGCGCAGGAAGGACCTGAGCCGCGGCATCAGCCAGTGCGAGGCCAGCGTCGACCCGATCGACAGCTTGACCACGCCACGCGCCTGAGCGCCGGTCGCCGAGACCGCGGCTTCGGCGCGCAAGGCCGCCGCCGCCATCGCCTCGACATGCTCGCGAAACTTGCGCCCCTGCGAGGTCAGCGAAAGGCCATCGGCGGAACGGGCGAACAGGGGGATGCCAAGCTGGTTTTCCAGCTCGGTGATCTTGCGCCCCACCGTCGGGTGGCTGGAGCGCAGCTGCCGCGCCGCCGCCGCGAAACTCCTGGTTTCGGCCACCGCCACGAAGGCCTTGCAAAGGTCCCAGTCCATCGGCCCTTCCCCGCGCGATACATGTTCATTTCTGGTTGAACGCCTGTTCAATATTGAACAACCGGCAAGCCGCGTCCAGCCCTATAATGGACCCAACAGGTGGTGCCCGGCCGGCGGTTTTCGCGGCCCCGGCACAGCAAATCAAAACATCAGACGACGCGTTCCGGGGCCATTGCCCGCGCGGTTCAGAGGGAGAGACCGAATGCCGTTGCCCGCTTCGCTTGCCAATACGCTTGAACTGCCGGTGGTGGGATCGCCGCTCTTCATCGTGTCCGGTCCCGAACTCGTGATCGCCCAGTGCAAGGCCGGCATCGTCGGCTCGTTTCCCGCACTGAACGCCCGTCCAGTCGAAAAACTCGACGAATGGCTGAGCCGGATCGAGAACGAACTCGGCGAATACAAGGCGCAGAATCCGACGAAGAAGGTTGCGCCCTATGCGGTCAACCAGATCTGCCACGCCTCCAACGACCGCCTGATGAAGGACATGGAGACCTGCGTGAAGCACCAGGTGCCGATCATCATCACATCTCTGCGGCCGCCAAAGGAAATCGTCGATGCCGCGCATTCCTATGGCGGCGTGGTGTTCCACGACGTCATCAACGTCAAGCATGCGCGGAAAGCGGCCGAACATGGCGTCGATGGCCTCATTCTGGTTTGCGCCGGCGCCGGCGGCCATGCCGGCACGCTGTCGCCGTTCGCGCTGCTGCGCGAGGTCAAGCAGTGGTTCAAGGGCACCGTGCTGCTGTCGGGCGCGATCTCCGACGGCTGGGGCATCGCGTCTGCGCTCGCGCTCGGCGCCGACATGGCCTACATGGGCACGCGCTTCATCGCCACCGCCGAAGCCAACGCCGATCCGGCCTACAAGGCGGCGCTGACCCAACATGCCGCCGAGGACATCGTCTACTCCAACCTGTTCACCGGCGTGCACGGCAACTATCTCGGCCCCTCGATCGTGGCCGCCGGGCTCGATCCCGACAACCTGCCACTCAGCGACAAGTCGAAGATGAATTTCGGTTCGGGCGGCAACACCAAGGCCAAGGCGTGGCGCGACATCTGGGGTTCGGGCCAGGGCATCGGCCAGATCGCGGACGCGCCGCCGGTCGCCGAACTGGTCGAGCGATTGAAGGCCGAATTCACCGATGCCACCAGCGACTTTTTCAATCGGGCACGCGCTTAGGCCGCGCCGGGTCCAATCGCAACCAATCAACTGACAGACAGAGGGACGGAACCATGAGAGTCTCGCGACCTTTATTGACACTCGCAATCGCGCTGCTGGGAGGCACTGCCGCTCTCGCCGAAGGCGACGAAATCCGCATCGGCCAGACGCTGCCCTACAGCGGACCGGCATCGGGCTTCGGCATCATCGGCCGGGCGCAGGAGGCCTATTTCGAGAAGGTGAACGCCGAAGGCGGCATCAACGGCCGCAAGATCAAGTTCATCAGCCTCGACGATGCTTATTCGCCGCCCAAGACGGTCGAGCAGACGCGCAAGCTCGTCGAACAGGAAGAAGTGCTGCTGATGTTCGGCTCGCTCGGGACCGCCACCAACAACGCCGTGCACCGCTACCTCAACAACAAGAAGGTGCCGCAGCTGTTCGTGCTCAGCGGCGCGACCAAATGGGCCGATCCGAAGAACTTCCGCTGGACCATGCCGGGAATGGCGGCCTACGAGTCCGAAGGCGTGGTCTATGCCAAGCATATCCTGCGGACCAAGCCCGACGCCAAAATCGCGATCCTGTCCCAGAACGACGACTTCGGCCGCGATTACGTCGCCGGCTTCAAGCGCGGCCTTGGCGACAAGGCCAAGGCCATGATCGTGTCGGAAGCAACCTACGAGACCAGCGCACCGACCATCAGCTCCCAGCTTGCAACGCTGAAGGCCTCCGGCGCCAACGTCATGTTCGGCGTCGTGCTCGGCAAGTTCACCTCGCAGATGATCAAGGGCGTCGCCGAGATCAACTGGAAGCCGGACCAGTTCTTCGTGCCGACCTCGGCGTCATCGATCTCGTTCCTGGAACCGGCCGGCCTCAATAACGCCGTTGGCCTGATCTCGTCCAGCAACGTCAAGGACACGCTGGATGCGCAATGGGCCGATGATGCCGGCGTGAAGGAATATTTCGCCTTCATGAAGCAGTATTTACCGAATGCAGATTTGAGCAATTCGAACTACGCTGCCGGTTATCATTATGCCAACCTCATGGTGAAGGTTCTGACCGCCTGCAAGAACGACCTCAGCCGCGAGAACATCATGAAGCAGGCGGCGTCGCTTCGCGAGGTGCCGCTGCCGCTGTTGTTGCCCGGCATCACGGTTTCGACCGGCGCCGACGACTATCTGCCGTTCCAGCAGTTGAGGCTGCGTCGCTTCGACGGCAAGAGCTGGGTCGGCTTCGACGAAATTCTGGATGACGGCTAGGCACCAGGCCAGGGGTTGCCAAGGGTTGCCGGGGAGAGAAACGTGACATCGATCATCAGCGGCGAACGCCAGATCAGCTATTCCGACATCCACGCCCGCATCGCGCGGGCGGCGGCTGGCTTCAGGGCGCTCGGCCTCAGTGGCGGCGTGCCCGTCGGCATGATGCTGCGCAACGATTTTGCCTTCTTCGAAGTCTCTGTTGGAGCGGCGGCGCTCGGCAGCCCCGTCGTTCCGATCAACTGGCATCTGAAGGCCGAGGAGGTCGCGTACATCCTGGCCGACAGCGGCGCGCAGATCCTGGTCTGTCACGCCGACCTGCTGCCGCAGATCAGGGACGGCCTGCCCGGCCATATCAAGCTGCTGGTGGTGACGACGCCGCCGGAGATCGCCGGCGCGTTCAATGTACCCGCGGCGCTGACAAAGGTGCCTGACGGCATGACCGACTGGGACCGCTGGCGTGACACGCACGCGGCCTCGCAGGACGCCGCCATCGGCAGCGCGCCGATGTTCTATACGTCGGGCACAACCGGCCTGCCCAAGGGCGTGCGCCGCAAGCCGATGAAACCGGAACAGGTCGCGGCGTCAGCGCGCGTCGGCGGCATCGCCTACGGCGTCAAGCCGAACGAGGATCAGGTCATCCTTATGAACGGCCCGATGTACCATTCGGCGCCGAACTCCTACGGCATGCTGGCGTTCCGCAGCGGCTGCACAATCGTGCTCGAACCGCGCTTCGATCCCGAAGACATGCTGCAGCTGATCGAACGTCATCGCGTCACCCACCAGCACATGGTGCCGACGATGTTCGTGCGCCTGCTGCGGCTGCCGGACGAGATCAAGCGCCGCTACGATCTGTCTTCGCTGCGTTTCATCGTTCACGGCGCAGCGCCCTGCCCGCCGCAGGTCAAGCGCGCCATGATCGATTGGTGGGGCCCCGTCATCAACGAATATTTCGGCTCGACCGAAACCGGCATCCCGGTGTGGCATTCCGCCGAGGAGGCGCTGGCAAAACCCGGCACCGTCGGCCACGCCATCGAAGGCGGCATCGTCAAGATCTTCCGGCCCGATGGCGAGCCGTGCGGCGTCAACGAGCCCGGCGAGATTTTCATGCGACAGGTGTCGGTGCCGGATTTCGACTATCACGGCAAGGCCGAGGCGCGTGCCGAGGCCGGCCGCGACGGCCTCGTCAGCGTCGGCGACGTCGGCTACCTCGACGCGGACGGCTACCTGTTCCTGTGCGACCGCAAGCGCGACATGGTGATCTCCGGCGGCGTCAACATCTATCCGGCGGAGATCGAGAACGCGCTGATCGGCATGGACGGCGTGCGCGACTGCGCGGTGTTCGGCGTGCCCGACGACGAGTTCGGCGAACGGCTGTTCGCCTGCATCGAGCCGGAAGCGGATGCTGCGCTGTCACCGGCCGCCGTGCAGGATTTTCTGCGCGGCAGGCTGGCGAATTTCAAGGTGCCAAAAGACATCCAGTTCCTGGACGCGATGCCGCGCGAAGCGACCGGCAAGATCTTCAAGCGCAAGCTGCGTGATCTGCATGCCGCAGGCACGTTGCGGGCGATGGCTTAAGGGGTAAAATCCCGCACCCTCCACGTCATTGCGAGGAGCAAAGCGACGAAGCAATCCATCTATCCGCGCGTGGATGGATGGATTGCTTCGCTTCGCTCGCAATGACGGGGAAGCATTTCGACCAAATCCGAACGATGTTTTAAACATCATTGATGTTGCAAAACATTCATCGACAGGCGCAATGATCGCTGGGTTAGAAGCGCAGGGATCGAACCAATGCAGTGCTCCAACTTCGTCGTCGCCCGCAACGATCTGCAGCAATGCAAGATCATCGAAACGCACCTGCCCGACGCGGCAGCGCTGCCCGAGGACGCGCTGCTGGTGAAGGTCACGCGCTTTGCCTTCACCGCCAACAACATCACCTATGCCGTGCTCGGCGATCGCCTGAAATATTGGCAATTGTTTCCGGCGCCCGAAGGTTTCGGCAACGTTCCGGTATGGGGGCTTGGCGAAGTGATCGCCTCGCAGCATCCCGCGATCGCCGCGGGCGAAACCCTGTTCGGATACTTCCCGATGGCGACGCATCTCGTCATCGAGGCCGCCGACGTCTCCAAGCGCGGTTTGCGCGATGCCGCTGCGCACCGGCAAGGCGTGGCGCCAGTCTATAATGCCTATACGCGCGTCAGCGGCGATCCGGCGTTTGCAGGCAGGCAGGGCGACTATCAGGCACTGCTGCGCCCGCTGTTCATGCTGTCGTTTTTGGTCGACGACTTTCTCGCCGAGAACGAATTTTTCGGCGCGAAAGCGGTGATGCTGTCCTCGGCCTCCAGCAAGACCGCCTACGGCCTGGCGCACCTCCTGCATGCGAGGGGCAACGGCATCAAGGTGATCGGCTTGACCTCGGCGGGCAACACGTCCTTTGTCACATCGCTCGGCTGTTACGACGAGGTCGTGACCTATGACAGCGTCACCTCGCTGCCGACGAACTCCCCGGTCGCCTATGTCGATATGGCCGGCAACAGCCCGTTGCGCGCGACGCTGCACCGGCACTTCGGCGAGCAAATGAAGTATAGCGGAATTATCGGGCTCACGCACCGCAAGTCTTCGCCCGCTGACCTCGCGCAGGCACTGCCGGGCGCAAAACCTCAATTTTTCTTCGCGCCGGACCAGATCCGCAAGCGCACCGGGGAATTGGGGCCGGCCGGCTTCAACGAGCGGTTTGTTGGCGCATGGTCCGGCTTCGCACCAAACCTCGATCAATGGATGAAGGTGATCGAGCACCGCGGGCCTGCGGCGGTTCAGCGCGCCTATCTCGATATCCTGAACGGGCGCGCGCCGCCGGATCAGGGGCTCATCCTGTCCTTATCGGAATAGGCGGCATCTCTTCACCCCTTTCTGCGCGGTCCCTAATCGGTATAGGCTGCGAAGCAAGGGAAGCGCCGCAACGACGGCTGATGACGGGAAACGCGCATGCTCGACAGGACGGACGACAGTTCGGTAGCCGCCGACAATTGGCTTGGCCAGTTCGAGGATGCGCTCGGCAAACCCGATGAAGCGCTGCTGAAGACGCTATTCCATCCCGACAGCTACTGGCGCGACGTGCTGGCGCTGAGCTGGAACATCCAGACCCTCAACGGCGCCGACGCCATCCTGAAAGCGCTGCCGCCGCTGTCCCGCAGCATGGAGCCCACCAGCTTCGCTGTGGACCCCGATCGCGCCGCGCCGCGCAAGGTGATGCGCGCCGGCACCAACGCGATCGAAGCCATCTTCAAGTTCGAAACCAAGGTCGGGCGTGGCAGCGGCATCATCCGGCTGATTCCTGACGAAGCCGACGGCAACCGCCTCAAGGCCTGGACGCTGCTGACCGAACTTGGCGAACTCAAAGGCTTCGAGGAACAACTCGGCGTGCAGCGGCCGCGCGGCAACGCCTATTCGCGCGACTTCCGCGGCCCCAACTGGCTCGACCTGCGCAAGCAATCCGCGGGCTATGCCGACCGCGACCCGACCGTGCTTGTGATCGGCGGCGGACAATCCGGGCTTTCGATCGCCGCGCGGCTGAAGCAGCTCAACGTCGATACCCTGATCATCGATCGCGAAGCGCGCATCGGCGACAACTGGCGCAAGCGCTACCATGCGCTGACGCTGCATAATCAAGTGCAGGTCAACCACCTGCCCTACATGCTCTTCCCGCCGAACTGGCCGACCTATATCCCCAAGGACAAGCTCGCCAACTGGTTCGAAGCCTATGTCGAGGCCATGGAGCTGAACTTCTGGACCGAGACCGAGTTCGAGGGCGGCAGCTACGACGAGAAGGCGCAGCGCTGGACCGTGACGCTGCGGCGCGCCGACGGCACGAAGCGCACCATGCATCCGCGCCATGTCGTGCTGGCGACCGGCGTCAGCGGCATCCCAAGCGTGCCTGACATCACCGGCCTGACGGACTTTTCCGGCAAGGTGATGCATTCCAGCCAGTATGACGACGGCGAGAACTGGAAAGGCAAGCGCGCCATCGTGATCGGCACCGGCAACAGCGGCCACGACATCGCGCAGGACCTGCATTCCAGCGGCGCTCACGTCACGATGTTCCAGCGCTCTTCGACGCTTGTCGTGAGCATCGAGCCGTCGGCACAACTGGTCTACGCGCCCTACAACGAGGGCACGCTGGAGGATAACGACCTGATCGCGACCTCGATGCCGCTGCAGCTGGCGCGCAGGAGCCACAGGCTGACCGGTGAGAAATCGAAGACGCTGGACAAGGAATTGCTCGACGGCCTGACGCGTGCCGGCTTCAAGCTCGATTACGGCGAAGACAACACCGGCTGGCAATTCAAATATCTCACCCGCGGCGGCGGCTATTATTTCAACGTCGGCTGCTCCGACCTGATCGTCAAGGGCGATATCGCGCTGAGGCAATTTGCCGATATCGACACATTCACGGCCGATGGCGCCCGGATGAAGG
Source organism: Bradyrhizobium sp. (assembly GCA_036565985.1). GTDB lineage: Bacteria > Pseudomonadota > Alphaproteobacteria > Rhizobiales > Xanthobacteraceae > Bradyrhizobium. The sequence goes on along the minus strand of DATCXE010000428.1, from coordinate 5,989 downwards.
CCGGCGAGACCGTTGCCGCCGACCTCGTCGTGCTCGCGACCGGCTACAAGCGCCAGGAAGACCTGGTGCGAAAGCTGTTCGGCAAGACGGTGGAACAACGCGTCGGCGCGATCTGGGGTTTTGGCGACGAGCAGGAATTGCGCAGCATGTATACCCGCACCGGCCAGCCCGGCCTCTGGCTGATCGCCGGCGGCCTCGCACAATGCCGCATCGGATCAAAACACCTCGCGCTGCAGATCAAGGCGATTGAGGAAGGGCTGTTGCCACGTGATGTCGGCCCGCGGGCGGCGCTTGCATGAATCCGTTAACTGTCATTCCGGGGCATGCGAAGCATGAACCCGGAATCTCGAGATTCCGGGTTCGACGCTTCGCGTCGCCCCGGAATGACGAACAGAAAGGAAGACACACATGCCGGCTATTCTCGGCTCGGGCGAACATCGTTATCGCGTGGTTGAAAACTGGGCAAAGCTGCCTGATGGCTGGAGCCTGACGGACGCGGCATCCGTCGCGGTCGACAGCAAGGACCGCATCTATGTCTTCAACCGAGGCGCCCATCCGATGGTGGTGCTCGATCGCGAGGGTAATTTCATCAAGAGCTGGGGCGAAGGCCTGTTCAATCGCGCCCACGGCCTGCACATCGACGCCGACGACAATCTGTACTGCACCGATGACGGCGACCATACCGTGCGCAAGTGCTCGACCGACGGCAAGGTGCTGCTGACGATCGGCATCCCGAACAAGCCCGCGCCGTTCATGAGCGGCGAGCCGTTTCACCGCTGCACCCATACCGCGCTGTCACCGAAGGGCGATATCTACGTTTCGGACGGCTACGGCAATGCCTGCGTCCACAAATATTCGCCCGACGGAAAGCTGCTCAAGACCTGGGGCGAGCCCGGCACCGATCCCGGCCAGTTCAACATCGTCCACAATATCGTTACCGATCCCGACGGCTGGGTCTATGTCGCCGACCGCGAGAACCACCGCGTGCAGGTGTTCGACGGCAACGGCAAATACGAGACGCAGTGGAATTTTCTGCACCGACCCTGCGCGTTGTGCCGCTGCGGCGGCAAGCAGCCGACATTCATCGTCGGCGAACTCGGCCCCGGCATGCCGGTCAACCGCAAGGTGCCCAATCTCGGCCCGCGCCTCTCGATCGTCGACGCCAGGGGCAACCGCATCGCACGGCTTGGCGGCGAGAACGGCCCGGGAGTGGAGCCCGGCAAATTCCTCGCCCCGCACGGCATCGCGATGGATTCGAAGGGCGATATCTATCTCGGCGAAGTCGGCGTCACCGACTGGAAGACGAGCTTTCCGGATACGCCGATGCCGCCGGAAGTCGCCGTGAGCCGCTGCCTGCAGAAGCTGGAGAAGATTCCAGCATAGGAGCCCCGGAGGAACGAGAGCGGCGAAGTCATCCCGGACCGCCACCGCTTTCAGATCTCGCCGATGGCCTCCCGCCTGCGTCGCTCGGATTCTTCGGCATAGCGGCGCATCGCATGCGCCTCGGTGAGAATGCCGATCGGACGGCGTTCGTCGCCGGCTTCGACCACCGCCAGCGATTCGGCTTCGGCCGAGTCGAATACGGCGATGGCTTCGCGGATGTTCATGGCGGGATGCAGCACCTCGTCGCGATGATGCAGAAGTTCGGCAAGGCCCTTGGCCGGCTCGACCTCGGGCGCGTGCGCTTCGACGGTCAACACAAGCCCGACATAACGTCCGTCGCCATCGACCGCGACCACCTGCGTCTTCGACCCGAGCGGAAATCTTTGCCGGAATTCGCCGATCGGCATGTCAGCACGCACCGTCGTCATGTCCTGCCGCATCAGGCGGCCGACCGTGAGGTCCCGGATCCAGCCGACATCGGCGGCGCTGCGGATGGTCTCGCCGCGCAGGTGAAATCGCCAGGTGGCAAAGGAGTAGCCGAACAGTTCTCGCGTGATCATGGTCGAGATGATGACCGCGACCAGCACCGCCGTGGTCAGCCAGAGATTGCCGGTTGATTCCAGTGCGATGAACGACATCGTCAGCGGGCCGCCGATCACGGACGCCGACAGTGCGCTCATCCCGATCACGGCATAGACATTGGGATCCAGCGCAAAGCCCGGCCAGACCAGATCGACGCCGGCGGCGAACAGACGGCCGCCGAGCGCCCCCATGAACAGGGTGGCGAAAAACAATCCGCCGCGGAAGCCGGTACCCAGCGAGATGATCGATGCCAGCGCCTTCAGAATGAAGACGGCGGCGATGACCTGCAATGGCATCGCGACGATACCGGAAAAATGCAGCGCGCCATGACCTGATGACATCACCTGCGGCGTCAGCAGCGCGAGCAGACCGACGCAGAGGCCGCCGAGCGCGGGGCGCAGCGGCGGCCACAGACGGATTTTTGCAAGGCCCGCCTCGCACAAGGCCACGCTGCGCATGATGAGGATTCCACACAGCGCGGCCAGCACCCCGAGCAGTGCGGCAAGGGCAAGATCGCGCCCCAGCACGTCGCCGACCGGGCCGACGTTGATGCCGAGCGACAGCGCCTCGAATCCGTGGGTGACGAGATAGCCCGCCACGGCGGCGACGCCGACCGGCGTCAGGCTGGCTGACGTATAGCCGCCGATCACAAGTTCGAAGGCATAGAAGGCGCCGGCAAGCGGGGCGCCGAACGCGCCTGAAATCGCAGCCGCCGCTCCGCAGCCGACCATGACGCGCTGGTCGGCGCGGCGCAGGTGAAATCCACGGCCGAGCGACGCAGCAATGCCGCTCGCAAGCTGGGTATATCCGGCCTCCAGGCCGACCGACGCCCCGACCCCACTCGACCAGGTGGTCTGCAGCGCCACGATGACGCTGCCGCGGAACGACATTCGGCCGCCATGGAGGGCGTTGGCCTCGATCGGATCGACCTCGCGCGCCGGCCGCCAGTGCGCCAGCAGCAGGAAGGCCACCCCCAGCAACAGGCCGCCCAGGCTGGGAACCAGCACGGCGCGCAGCGTTTCGATGCTCGGCTGGCTGGAAAGCCGCTCCGTGATGCTGATATTGAACAGCAGCGCGTGCAGGGCGGCGACCGCCACACTCATGGCCAGCACCACGAGTCCCCCGATGGTTCCGATCATCGCCGCCAGGACCACCAGGCTGGTTTCGTGAGCGCGAACGAACGCCCGCATCCGGCGCGGCGCCTCGAGATAACGTGAAGGGGTGCCCATTCTTGCGGATCCGTCAGCGGGAACGATGCCTGTCCGCCCCTTTAGCGGTCTATGGGGCCACGATGCAAATTGGGGCGAAACGGCGACAGCGGCGGATAAGCCCCGGAACGCTCTTCACAATCCCGTCACGCTGCCTGTAGTATGCAGGGCGCATGCTGCTTCGCAGCTAACATGGGGGTCAGGAGCGTTACTTGAACGCACATGTCTCGCAGGGCGGTTGGCCGGTACTGGTGCTGAATGCGGATTTCCGGCCGCTGAGTTACTACCCGCTGTCTCTCTGGTCGTGGCAGGACGCGATCAAGGCGGTGTTCCTCGAACGCGTCAACATCGTCGAGCATTACGATCGCGCGGTCCACAGCCCGACTTTCGAGATGCAGCTGCCGAGCGTGGTTTCGCTCAAATCCTTCGTCAAGCCGACCACGCATCCCGCCTTCACCCGGTTCAACGTCTTCCTGCGCGATCGCTTCGTCTGCCAGTATTGCCACGCGCATGACGACCTCACCTTCGACCACATCATCCCGCGCAGCAAGGGCGGCCAGACTACCTGGGAGAACGTGGTCGCGGCATGCTCGCCGTGCAATCTGCGCAAGGGCAATCTGACGCCGCAGCAGGCGCGGATGTTTCCGCGGCAGCATCCGTTCGCGCCGACGGTGCACCAGCTCCATCGCAACGGGCGATTGTTTCCGCCGAACTATCTGCACGATAGCTGGCTGGATTATCTTTACTGGGACACCGAACTCGATCCGTAAGTGCGGACGCATTTTGCGAATCGCTCGACAGAAGCCGCCGTCCGATCGTTCTCTCGAAACCACCACTTTGTTCTCGCATTGACGAGCGGCCATGCAAGACGCGCGAAGGGATGCAGTTGCTCAGAGACCGTTACCTGAGCATACCCGGCCCGGTTCTCCACAACTGATCAGATCGCTTACGCTGACGCACGCCGTTCTCTACGGGCTCGGCGTGACGATCGGCGCCGGAATCTATGTGCTCGTGGGGGCGGCGGCCGGACGGAGTGGCATGCACGCGCCGTTGGCGTTTCTCGCCGCTGCGGTCGTCATGGGGATGACCGCGGCGTCGTTTGCCGAGTTGGGCACCAGAATGCCGGTTGCGGCGAGCGAGGCGGCTTACGTCCAGGCAGCATTTCATCGGAAATGGCTCAGCGGTGCGGTGGGATTGCTCGTCGTCGCTGCTGCCGCCATTTCCGGAGCCACTATCAGCGTGGGGAGCGCTGGTTACCTCGGCGTATTCATTCCGCTTCAACCATCCTACATCATCGTTGCCGTCGTGATTGCGATGGGCGCCATCGCGTGTCTCTCCGCCGTGCAGTCGATCAGCTTTGCGGGACTGATGACCGTGATCGAAATTGGCGGGCTGCTGCTCATCATCGCGGCGGGCCTCGTCGACAGCGGTCCCCTGATCTCACGATTGCCGGAACTCTGGCCTGCCGTCGGCGATCTGACGGCCTGGACCGGCGTCGCGCAAACCACCCTGCTTGCTGTATTTGCGTTCATCGGCTTCGAGCATCTGGTGAACATCTCCGAGGAGATGAAGAATCCGCGACGCACTTTGCCCTGGGCTCTCTTCATCACGCTCGGGGTCACCGCGGTTCTCTATGCCTCGGTGGTCTGGATCGCGGTTACCGCCGTGCCGCCGGCGGAACTGGCGGGGTCGTCAGCCCCTCTTGCGCTGGTCTTTCAGCGCCTGACCGGACTTCCTCTGCACGTGCTGAGCGCCATCGCCGTCGTCGCTACCGTGAATGGAATCATCGTCCATATGATCATGATTGGACGTGTGCTCTATGGCCTCGCTGATCAGGGAAATCTTCCCTCCTTTCTCGCGAAGGTAAATCGGAGGAGCGGCGCTCCGGTTGTCGCGACGACCTTCGGGATTGCGGCCATCCTGATACTGGCTCTCGGTGTTCCTCTGACGGGACTGGCCGAATGGACGTCGCGACTTACGCTTGGAATCTTTGCGTTCGTAAATCTGGCTCTTATTCGGATCAAGGCCACGGAAGCGACGCCCCCATCGGATGTGTTCCTTGTGCCGATGTGGGTCCCGGTAGTGGGATCGGCGACCAGCGTCTTGTTGATCCTTGTTGACCTCCATGCATAGCTCCTGCTGGCGATCAATGACCTGAAGCTCATCCGCCTGTCGTCTGCAGGAATCGTCGCCTGGTAGCTATCGTCCGCAGGACGGGCGGCTGTCTCTTCACTCCACCTCCCAATTCTGTCACCATGCTTTCGAGGCGCCTGCCTCGTCAGAACCACAAGCGCGTCATCAAGACGCCAACCAACGGAAACGCCCCGATGCTCATTCCCATTGCCGACGTGCCGCGCTGGTATGCCGAACGCAAACCGAGCGACACTATAGCCGTCAGCCATGGCGCCGACACGCTCACCTGGGCGCAGCTGGAGCGCAATGCCAACCGCCGCGCTCGCGTCTTTGCCGCCAAGGGCGTCAAGCCAGGCGATTTCGTCGCCATCGGGCTGCCCAACAGCAACCTGTTTTTCGAAACCACCTTTGCGGTGTGGAAATGCGGCGCGACGCCGACGTCGCTGACCTGGCGATTGCCGCGCGGCGAAGCGGCCGCGGTGCTCGACATCCTCAAGCCGTCGCTGGTGGTCGGCGGCCAGCCGGACTGGAATGCGCCGAATTCGCTGCCGGCCGATTTCGTTCCCGAGGGTGTGTCGGACGAACCGGTGACGAATCCGGTGGCGCGCTACTGGAAGGCCATGACCAGCGGCGGCTCGACCGGTCGGCCGAAAGTCATCCTCGATCACCGGCCCGCGGTGATC